>NZ_DBGS01000098.1:0-22898 GCF_002295455.1 Thalassospira sp. UBA848
GGCAGGTCTTCACCATTGGGGCCGATATTGTTTTGCATGGTGCCATGCCAGAACCGGCCTTTTGGATCGACCCGGCTTTCATTTGACCGGTTGCCGGCATTGTCACTATCAGGCGCAACAAACGGCGTGGTTTCACCACTTTCCGGGTCAAGGAAGGCCAGCCCGTCCGCAAGAGCAATCAAAAGCCCGTCCTTCTCGCGCGGGACAATGGCCGCAACAGGTTGATCAAATGCCCAACTGCGCGACCCGCCATCATCGGGGCGCAACGCATAAGCGGTTTTGCCAATAATATCGACCCAATACAGAACACCATCTTCGGCATCCCAATGCGGGCCTTCGCCAAGTTTACATCGCAGGTTTGGCAAAACGGTTTTGACGTTGGACATGATTTCTCCGTGTTGACGATGTGGATGCGTTTCAGCCTTGCAAATCTGCAATCATTCATATCGCGGCAAACTGCATGGTGCGACCACAATTATTGTTGGTGTGCGAAGCAAATTAACTGCAATACACCCTGATATTGCTAACCGGAAAGGTGCGATCTGAAAAGTCATTTAATATGATGATTATGCAAGTTTTTGCAAATTTCGCGCCTTGCAATCGCAACTTGGTTGCATTCGCGACAGGTAATTGATAAGCATTCTCAAAATATGCAGCGCGTCAGTTGTTCACCGCTTGGTGATGGCGCGGTTTTCGTTCCCGGCGCATGAGTTTACCTTCCATGTTCGACCTGAAAGACGTCGCTTTCAAAAGCGATGGCAAAAAGCCAAAGACGCTGCTTGACGGCATCTCGATCAGTTTCCCGACCGGGGCGTTCAGCGCGATTGTCGGCCATAACGGATCGGGCAAAAGCACGCTGATCAAACTGCTGGCGCGCAAAAACAAACCGGCATCCGGGACAATCCAGCTCGACGGGCATGACCTTGCTGTTCATGGCACGCGCGATTTTGCTCGCAAGGTGGCCTATTTGCCGCAAAATCCGGTTGTGCCACCGCATTTAAGCGTGCGCGAACTGGTTGCCTTTGGCCGCTATCCTTGGCGCGGCGCGTTTGGCCGTTACCGTGACGCCGACCACGCCAAAATCGATCAGGCGATGGAACTGACCCACGTTATGGCATTTTCCGACCGGCTGGTCGCAAGCCTTTCGGGTGGGGAGCGCCAGCGGGTCTGGCTTGCGATGCTGCTCGCCCAGGATGCACCGGTTTTGCTACTTGATGAGCCGACCTCGGCCCTTGATGTCGGCCATCAGCGCGACATTCTGCAACTTGTCGCCGACCTTAAGGATCAGAACAATCTGACCGTCATTGCCGTTTTGCATGACATCGACATGGTCGGACGCTTTGCCGATCACATTCTGGCACTGCGGGGCGGACAAACCTGCTGGCGGGGAAGCCCGCGCGACTTCATGCATGGCGAAACGTTGCGCGACATTTTTCAGACCGACATCGACGTCGTTCAACTGACCGACCCGGACCGCTTCATCAGCTATGTCGCCTAGGCACCAATTCTTCTCCACATCAACAGGGATCAGGGAAATCATGATGTTTACGCCTTGGATAGGTCGCACCTTAGCTGGCCTTGCAATCGCCACCGGAACCGCCATCGCGTCCCTTGCCCCCCTGCCCGTGATCGCGGAGGAAACCTTTACCCATGAAATGGGCGAAGTCACCCTTGAAACCACCCCGACCCGCTTTGCCGTTTCAAACTGGGCCCTGACCGAAAGCCTGATCGCGCTTGGCATTGATCCGGTCGCCATTCCGGAATCGGATGGATACCGCGCCTGGGTGGTGGAACCGGAACTGCCCGAGAGTTTCACCGATCTTGGCACCCGCCGCGAACCGAATTTCGAGGCGCTTCGCGATGCCAAGCCGGACGCCATCCTGATCAGCGCAGATGTCGCCATGGCGCAGGAAAAGCTGTCCGGCTATGCGCCGACCCTTGTTTATTCGATCTATAACACCGGCAGCGACGAACCCGCGATTGACCGGGCCGAGGCGCTTTTGCGCAATATCGCCAAACTGGCCGGTAAACCGGACACAGCCGAGGACGTCATTACATCGGTCAATGCGCGGATTGAAGCCGCCGCAAAACGCATTCGCAATCATGTCGGTAATGATGCGAAATTCGCCATTGTCCGCATCCTTGATGACACGCATTTCCGCATTCATGGCAAGACGTCGCTGTTTGGCTCTGTGCTTGGCCGCATGGGCTTTGCCAATGCGTGGGACGGAGAAGTGAATGGCTGGGCGTTTCGCAATGGCGATGTGTCCGATCTGGCCAAGATGGGGGATGTGCAGTTCGCCTATGTCGAACCGATTGCCCCGACGACACGCGAAACCCTGTTTAATTCTGCGATCTGGAAGGCCATGCCCTTTGCACGCAATGGCAATGTCCATGCCATCCCGGCAAGCTGGACCTTTGGCGGGGTGTTGTCGGCAGCACGTTTTGCCGAATTGCTGGCCGATGCGGTGACGGGCGTGGACAGCACCGCAAACGGCTCGTAAAGGTTACCCGGCATGATCATCCTGCGCGCGCTTGTTTGCCCGGTTTTGCTGTGTGCTGCGTTGATTGGCGCAACCATGTCGCCCGTCATGGCCGATCCGATAGAAATCGAACATGAACGCGGTATCTTGCAGCTTGATACACCAGCCAAGCGGATTGCGACGATCAACTGGTCCTTTACCGAAAGCGTGATTGCCCTTGGCCTTGATCCGGTCGCCATTGCCGATCCGCAAGATTATGTCGACTGGGTTGCCAAGCCCGATCTGCCCGAAAGCTTTGTTGATCTTGGCCCGCGCGCATCACCCAACCTCGAAGCGCTGCGTGCCGCCAAACCCGATCTGATCATTACCGTTCCCGATATCGGCATGGCGTATGAAAAACTTGCCGAAATCGCCCCGGTTCTGGAACTGAAGCTGTTTGACGGCAAGAACCCGGCCTTTGAAACCGCACGCGAGGTCTTTGGCAAAATCGCCAGGGCCACCGGGCGCGAAACACAGGCCCAAGCCCATCTGGAAAACGTTGATCAGAAACTGCGTGAGTATGGCAAGCGCGTGAAAACCGCCATTGGCCCGGATCAGAAGATCAACGTTGTTTTCTTCTTTGATGAAAGCAATGTCGGCATCTTTGCCGATACCTCCCTGCCCGGTTCGGTGATGACGGCAATGGACGTGCCGGTTGCCTATGACGGAGAAGTCAACAAGTGGGGCTTTGGTCGTGGTGGGCTCGAGATTCTGGCGCCCTATGCCAAGGAAACGCTGGTCTATACCACCCCTGTGCCCGAAGTGATCCTTGATAAGCTCTTGAATTCCCCGATCTGGAAGGTGATGGATTTCAGCCGCAACAACCGGGTTTATGAGCTCCCCGTCGTCTGGGCCTATGGCGGGGTGCCGTCTGCGCTTCGTTTTGCCCGGCTTTTGACCGAAACCATTGAAAGCGGCCCGCAACAATGAGCAATGCGGCAGCGCGCAATGCGAACCTTCGAGGCCCCCTTTCCCTTCCAGCCATCCTGACAGGCATTATGGGCATCCTGACCCTTGTCGTGCTGGTGATTGATTTCTGGCCCTATCTTGCCAACGGCCAAGTCCCACAGGCCCTGTTCAGCCCGGATGAAACCGATTTTGACCAAATCCTGTTTCATTTCAGCACCCTGCCCCGCCTTGCAATGGCGTTTTTGTGTGGGGCTGGGCTGGCGATTGCCGGTGCGGCCATCCAGACAGTTTTGCGCAATCCGTTGGCATCGCCAACAACCCTTGGCGTCGGGGCGGGTGTTGAATTTGCCCTGACCCTTTTTGTCCTGCTGGCCCCGGCATCGCTTGCCATGTTTCAGGAGGCCTTTGCCCTTGCCGGGGGCTTGATTGCGCTCGGTGCGGTCTATCTGATTGCCGCTAATCGCGGCAATGCGACGCTGTGGCTTATTCTCGCCGGGATGATCGTCAATCTGCTGTTGCAGTCCGGATCGCAGATCATATTGCTGTTTAACGAGCAATATCTGCAATCGATCTTCATGTGGGGGGCCGGTGATCTGGCCCAGAACGGCTGGGAGGATACACAGTTCGTCTGGCCCCGTGTGCTGATGGGCATGATTGCCATTCTGGCCCTGTCGCGCCCGCTTGATCTTCTCGCCCTTGGCGATGACACGGCAAGTTCGCTGGGGGCAAAGGTCACGGTTCTGCGCCTTCTGATCCTTGGCCTTGCCGTATTCATCACCGCATCCGTTATTTCAGCGGCCGGCATGATCGGCTTTGTCGGGCTTGCCATCCCGGCCGCCCTTCGCATTGCCGGTTTGTCACGGTCGCGCGATTTGATGATCTATTCGGTGTTTACCGGGGGCTTTGCCCTTTTGATCGTCGATTTTGTGGTGCGCCAGTTTAATGGACTTGGTGGTGATCCCTTGCCAACCGGGGCAGCCACCGCGCTTTTTGGCGCACCGTTTATCATCTTTATGTTGCGCAAGGCGCGCATCATGCCGGGTAACCAAAACTATGATCAGCATAGTGACCGACAGATTATGTCGAAAACCGCATTATCAATTGCGCTTGCCGTCAGCCTTGTGATCGGTGTTGTGTTTTCACTGTTCGTTTCGCTTGATGGCAACGGCTTTGTCATTCTGGGCTGGCAGGACAGCAGCCTTGATATCCTGATCGGGCGATCAGAACGTACCTTTGCCGCGATGATTTGCGGGGCCGCACTGGCGGTATCAGGCACGCTTATTCAGCGCGTCGGACGCAACCCATTGGCCAGTCCGGAAATCACCGGCGTCAGTTCGGCCACCGCCCTTGCCATGATCCTGGCGCTGGCGATTTTCGGTTTCGGACAGCGGGCGGAACTGATGGTGATCGGTGCTGCAGGGGGGATTGCATCGCTTTTGGTGTTGCTTGCCCTTTGTCGCAAATTCACCCATGCACCGCATTACATGTTGCTGAACGGTCTTGCCATGACCGCCATTCTGGGCGCGATGGTGCGTATTGTTCTGACGCGAAGCGGCACACAAACATCGATGCTGATGTCGTGGCTGGCCGGGACGACCTATTTCACCAATATGGACGAGGTGATGATTGTTGCTGGCGTCACCGGCGCGCTTCTGATCCTTGCAATTGCCTTGCGGCGTCCGCTTGAACTGGCATCCCTTGGCACGGATCAATCCGTATCCCTGGGCCTTGGTATTTCGGGCTTTCAGTTTGCCATGATGTTGCTGGCGGCCATTCTGGCGGCCAGTGCAACGCTTCTTGTCGGACCGCTCAGCTTCGTTGGCCTGATGGCCCCGCACCTTGCGCGCGTCGCGGGTTACCGCCTTGCAGGCGGGCATTTGCTGGGCGCGGTTCTGATCGGGGTCAATGTGATGATGGTTGCCGAATGGCTGGCGCGCAACATGATCTATCCGGCACAGCTCCCCACCGGTTTGATCGCCGCCCTGATCGGTACGGGATACTTCCTGATTCTTGCCGTCCGCAAAAGGTGATCACAGGCGTCATAATATCCCATGACGCCTGTTTCAGTTGGCCGTATCGGGATTAGGTACTAGGCGGGATATAGTCGCCATCGAACTTCAAAAGATCATCCGTGATGTCATACCAGTCAGGTTTCGACGCCGTATGGATATGCACGGAAGGGCGAATTTTCGGATCGTCATCAAGCGCGGACGCCGCCACGACATAAATGTCGCCCGATGCCAAATCACCAAGCGACGTGCCGCATTCCTTGCAAAAGCAGCGATCAAACTTTGCGTCCGGCCCGCGATAACGACCAATCACCTCTTCGCCGGTCAACATATGAAGATCATCCGCCTTGCCAATCACCACAGCAGAGAAAACACCCGCCACCTTGCGGCAGCGCGAACAGTGACAATAGCTCAGCGATGACGGCTCCCCGGAAATTTCGAACGTAACCTTGCCGCACAGGCAGCTTCCCTTGATCATTTTTAAATCCTGTTATGCAACCCTGCCCATAAGGAACATAACATGAACATTTATCACATTCCAAGCCTTATAAGACATCCGTTCGTCCGATCAATCAGCTGCCTGACGCCGGCCAATCACGGGCAAGGGCGAATGCCGCATCCAGCGTCGCAACCCGCTTTACCGGAAATGGCAGCATGCGGACAAAATTGCTGTCCTCTGCGTCTTCATGCCCACCCGCATGATCGTGATCATCATCACTGTGATGATGGCCTTCATCGACACGGATCAGCCCCTTGGCAAACACATTCAGCCGGTCACGGTTGCGTTTGAACCATGCGGCGGCCTGTTTGCGGATGTCGTGATCCTGATTGATAAAGCCCGCCACGCGAAAGATCAGAATGGCCGGTTCACTGCGTTCAGCCAATGCATCAAGGGCGGCGATATAGGCCTGCCCGTCCGCGTCACTTTGCTGATCAATCATTTCAAACAGAACGATATCGCTTTGCGGTGTTGATGATCGGAACATTGCCTTCTCCGTGCGCGATTGGCCCGGCGGGAGCTCCGCCGGGCCACTGGTCCCAAGAATGGTCGCATCAATGTGGCAGGCCGTAATGGGCCAGATCGCGACTAGAACTCGCGGCGATAGCCAATCGTGATCGTGCGGCCATGACCCGCAACCGGGTAATTGCGAAGTGCCGTCGCAGCCGGATTTTCGTAGCTGGTATCAAGAATATTCTCGATCCCGAAACGGGCCGTGCCGCCCAGCAGCGGATAGTTGCCCGACAGATTGAAGACCAGGCTCGGCTTGATTTTTTCATCTTCAATCCGATAGCGACCCGCCGTATAGGTCCCGTCAAAGCGCATATTCAGGTCACCCCAGACGTAACTGTCGACATAGCCGGTAAAGCGGAACGGGGATGGAATGCGGTTATTGGGCAGCCAGCTATCAAGATCACCGTCTTCATTAGTGTCATAACGGCCTTCGACATAGGATGCCAACGCCCCGATATAGGTATCGTCCGAAATATCATACTCGCCAGTCAGTTCCGCCCCGATGATGCGTTCCTTTTCCTGGCTGAGCTTGTTGGTCGAGCTGTCATAGTTATCGCCACGGTCATTGGTGCTCATGTAAACCGCCGCAGTAGAGCGGAAATCGGTTCCGTCGTAGCGTGCCGCCACCTCATAGGTTTTGACCTTGGAAGCCTCGACATCTATGTCGTCGAAGTTAAGCGGAATAGACGTGCCCGTAAGCCCTGCACGACGGGTATAGGCCCCGACATCCGGCACCGAAAATCCTTCGCTATAGCTAAATGACGTATCAATCCGGTCTGTCCAGTGAACGACCGCCGACGCATTGAAAGTCACCGCATCATAGGTCGTCTGACCACCCGTGAAATCCGCGGCAGCAAGGATCTGCTGCGCAACGCCAGCGTTGTAACGCATGTAACTCGGTCGCCTGAAATCCCTGACCGTCAGGTCATATTCCTCGTAACGCACGCCACCTGACAGATCGACATACTCGGTTACCGGTGCTGACAGCTGGGCAAAGATCGCCTTGCCGTCCTGTTCCATCGGCGCACCGATATCTCGGTCGCTCACCGTGCGATATTTGACGTCATCAAACGTCAAATCCCCACCCCACGTCAGGGTCAGACCTTCATAAGCGGCATCAAGGTTGGTGTCGGTCGAGAACTTCACACCGTATTTGACGGTATCAATGACCGACTGGCCCAGCGGATCTTCGATCGCGCCATTGCTGGCAAGCGAAACCAGCCCAGGGTTATAGGTGGCGTGATATTCAGCACGCGCAGCCTGCTTGTAGCTGTCATTGTAAAACAGCTTCAGGTCGCCGACGCCGATCTTGCCGAAATCAAACTCATACCCGACAGTGAAATACTGGCTTTCATCTTCAAGCGGTTGCGCCAGATAGGGACTGTCGTAATTGACCGAAACCGGATCGGTCGAAAGATCGGAATAATATTCGATATCCTGACGGAACCGCACAACTTCCGAGGACAGGAACAAGCGATGGCCATCGGCAACGGTCACCCCGGCCTTGCCAAAGACATTAAGGTCTTCGGCATTATCGAAACCGCCCTGCCCCAGCATCGCGTCTGACGGCACCTGATTGCCATACCCGTCGTAGGCATTGCCGGTTTTTGAACCGGTCACACTGGCGGCCAGATCAACTGCGCCGATGCCGCCACTGCCCGAAAGCGTCAGAGACGGTGAGAAGCTTTCGCCGATGTCGTCGGTATAACTTCTGACATGCCCATCCACGACAAACACGTTTTTGCCGACTTCACCGGTCTTGGTGATGATGTTGATCGTCGCGCCCGTCGCACCATCGCCGTTCATCGCGTTCGAGCCCGGAATGACTTCGATGCTTTCGACCTGCGCGATATCAATCATCGAAAGGATACGGCTGCTGTTGCGCAGCGGCGTGTTGCGCGCGACCCCGTCAACCAGCACCTGTACATCGCGGCCACGGAAGGTTTCCGTGCTGGCGATCAGGCTTTGGTCATCAAACATGAAGCCCGGCACATTGTTGCGAATGACATTGGTGATATCACTGTTTTTGGCCGACTGGGCTTCGATCTGATCAGACCCGATTACAACAACCGACGGCGACATGGTGGCAATCGACCGTCGTGAACGGGTGGCGGTCACAACCACCTCCGGCAGGATCAGGTTTTCCTGTGACGCGTTGCTGCTGGTGTTGACCGGGCGGATGACCACGCTGTCATCAGAGACGAACTCAAACCCGTAACCCGACCCTGACAGCAGGCTTTGCAAAGCATCACGCGCAGACATGTCTGCGGACAGATTGCCACTTTCCATCCCGGAAAGATCGCCCTGCACAACAAGCTGCAACCCAAACTGATCGGCAACCTGATCAAGGGCGGTGCGCAGATCACCTGCGGCGACCGAAACCGTCTGTGCGGTATCAGCCGAACTTTGTGCCAAAGCCTGCGGGACGGATGCGATCATCAGTGTCGCAACAAGTGCCGTCGTCCCCAAAAGACGGGACATTCCGATGTTAACGGTCTGCCCAAAATGCTCGATATTCACGTTTGAACCCCTTCGCATGAAAATAATAATGCAAATCACTATTACCTTCATGACGAACGCCCCCGCGAAATGAGGAGGTTAAATTTTCTATTTTTTTGAAATTATTCTGAACCCGCCCGGAACAGCGCGGTCCGTCAGGCCATAAGCCGCCAGAATGGCACCATAGGCCCCGTCCGGTTTGGTCAGATCGAAACTGCCCGAAACGGTAATATCGTCCATGCGCGGATCGCGCACAAAGCGCAGGTCATCCATAAGCGGTGAAAGACGGGCCAACAGTTCGTCAATTGGCATGTCATTGACCACCCAGCGCCCATCCCGCCAAGCTGCGACACGATCCAGTGTCACGGTGCCATAATGCATATCGCCATCCGCATCCTGCCAGGATGCCCGCCCCGCGGCCAGGCGTGCGAGCTTTGCCGTGCGGCTTTCAAGATCGACCGTGCCCTCGGACACCTCAACCCGGACATGCCCGCCCCACTTCGATGCACTGAATGCAGTGCCGACCGCCGTTGCGGTCAGTTTGTTCAGATGAATACGAAGCGGCCGTGTGCTGTCCTTGGCAACCTCGATGAACACGCCGCCTTCAAGGACGGTCAGATCACGATACTGATCGCCATACGCCAGGGCAACGCGTGTGCCCGGCTCCATCGAGATGCGTGATCCGTCAGACAGTTCATGGACTTCGCTGACAATACCGGGATTGCCTGCGGCGATCAGGTCGGCATCGGGCTGAAAGGCGGAATAGCCCCAAAGACCCAGCAGCAACAGAATGGTAAAAATCGCCAGCATCGGGCGGGCGCGACGTTTGGCGGATCGCATGCCCGGCAGACGGCCATTGCCCCCTTCTAGCGCGCCCAGCCGTTCAAGATCGCGGCGAACGGCTTCGCTATCAAATCCAAGATGGTCCGGCTTTGATGCCGGTGGTTTTCTGGCAGGATCATCCATGCCAGAAAGCTCTGACGCTGCGACTTCCATGCTCTGCCATGTCTGACGGGCGCGGATCAGGCGCGCAGGATTTTGCGGATCAGAAGCCTGCCAGCGTTCAAAGGCGATTTCTTCAGAAGCGGTAAGTTGCACATCATCAAGGCGTACAGCCCAGTAGTCAGCAATGTCGTCATTGCTTTGGCAGTCGTCGGGATAGCGGAATTCGGTCATGGCAGTGTCGTAACCCGGCTTCTGGCTGATGGTGCTGTTGTATATGTGACGAACGGACAGCGCAAAAGAGGATGTTTAGTTTTCATGGCGCGCCAACACCTGTTTGCAATGTCCTAGCGCCTGACGCAAATGCTTTTCGACCATATTGCGACTAATGCCAAGCTGGTCTGCAGCCTCTGCCGTGCTGAAATGATCGCGCTTGCACAGCAAAAACACCTCGCGACAGCGTGGCGGCAGGTCATCAATCGCGCGCCGCACAATATCAAGGCGCTGGCGATCTGCACTGATCTGTTCCGGGGTGACAGAATGGCTACCTGCGCCATCCATCTCGCTGATTTCGACCGGGTCGGTGAATTCAACCGGGTTGCGGTTGTTCCGGCGCAGGGCATCAATCGCCAGATTGGTCGCCATGCGCATCAGAAAGGCTGGCGGATTGGCGATTTCATCCGGGTCGATATTCCGGTGGCGCAATTGCACATAGAGATCCTGCAACACATCATGACTTTCGTCGCGCGCGGGCAGATATTTCTGCACCTGTCGCAACAACCGATCATGATATTGCTGATAAAGATTATCCCAGGAACGGTCACAGACCGCCATAGCCACACATCCAGAATTCGATAATGATAACTGTTATCATTTTCATTTATGCTTATAAGCAATCCTGACCATGCGTCAATTCAAAAAGCATGCGCCCTCTTCGACATTCCCCGACGGAACGGCCCCGGCTTGAAACCCGACATCGCGATACGAAAATCTTGCTCTGTTCGTCACACAACAACGAACGATTTGGGCCCCAACTCTGTGCTGGATCAGTTCTGATGACAGAGTGCAAAGATGCGAGTCCCGGCACAGAAAACCCACATGCGCTCTCAGAACGGCATCGCTTCGCACTCTATTAATCGAAAATAGCCGCCCAAAACCCATCCTAACGAATAGGCGGATACTGTTTATCTGTCGTGTAAATTAGGTTTTACTCGACAAGAGGGTATTTCACTTATAGTTGTTATTCTCGCTCTAGAATTAATTGCGAACTTTACACGTAGTAAACCATCGCCACTTTCCAGGTAGGAAAAACAATGGCACTCAACATTATCTCGAACTATGCGGCAAATGTTGCGCATCGCAATCTGACTGCGTCTGATGCAATGGCAACAAAGTCGCTTTCAAAGCTGTCAGCTGGTACGCGTGTTGTCTCGGCACGCGACGATGCGGCATCGATGGCAATTGGCGCGCGCCTTAACGCGACGACGCAGGCGCTTAAAACCGCCTCGGTCAATGTCGGGCAAGCCAACTCGATGTTGCAGATTGCCGATGGCGGCATGGCCACGATTGACGACGTTCTCGTCCGGATGAAAACACTGGCCGTACAGGCATCGTCAGGCAACCTGTCCGACGTCGAACGTGGTTTCCTCAATGACGAATTTGTCGAGTTGCGTGACGAGATCGACCGTATCGCGTCCTCGACCAACTTCAATGGCATTCAACTGCTTGGCGATGGGGGGGATGTTGCTATCAATCTCACACCTGCCGCCGCCAATGAAGCGCTCACGCCCGCTTTCGGCTTTGACCGGTTCGCAATCACGGACAACAATTACTGGGCACAGGACGCCGCTGAAGATGGTGTCGACGATAACGGGCTGGAGATACGGATCCAGGAAATTGGCGGCGATCAGGTCATTATGACGGTATTGGTGGCGATCGATGGCGCGATAGACCGGACCCAATCAATCGACGTCACTGACTTTGCCGCGACTGGCGGATCACGATCCATTGCCGCTGGCGAGAACACGATGCTCAATTTTGATGAACTGGGCCTGTCAATTACAGTAAACACCAACTTCTCGGACTCAGTTGACTACGTCAGAGCGGGCACCACAGGTTCCAATGATTTCGGTTTTAACTCGGCCAATACCGATTTCATGGGATCAGGCATTGATACATCCACAGGCCAGTTCTTCTTCATGGAAGAGGACAAGGGCCAGCAGCTTTCCGACACAATTGAATTCCAGGTCGGTGGCGGCAACACCGCCAATGATCGTCTTTCGATTGACTTGAGCGCTGTTGACTCTGCAGTGCTGGGATCATCTGGTCTCGGTCAGGAAACGCTGGAAGACCTTGGCGCCAACGCTATCAACACTGCGGCTGCTGCCCAGAACGCAGTCGAAGTCGTAACACGTGCGATTGATGACTTGCAACGTGCCCGTGCTGCAGTTGGCACATCCCAGAACCGTCTGGACTTTGCCGCGCAAAACATTGCATCGACGCAGGAAAATACGGAATCCGCACGCTCCACGCTGCTTGATCTGGATGTTGCAGCCGAAATGACGGCCTTCACATCCAAACAGATTTTGGTCCAGTCCGGCGTCGCAATGCTGGCCCAGGCCAACCAGATGCCGCAAAACCTGTTGCGGTTGCTGCAAGGCTAGCGGTCGACATCCGAAAAACATTTTGACGTGCCTGCCTGTTGCAAAAAGGGCCCGAACGAATTTCGTTCGGGCCCTTGGCTTTAGGCGGCTCTGAGGCCGAAAGACGATCTTGGATCAGTCTTCGAAATGGCCCTTGGCGGCAAATCCACCTCCCTGATAGATCACAGCGGGATCCTTGCGATCTTCGGGCGGGAAAGCGGCCTCGATCTCGGCGCGGTATTGCTCGGAACTGTCTTGCGGTTTCCAGCCAAGGAATTCGGCATGATCGTTGCTCCACCATTTCGATTTGTTGTCCGACACACCATACATCACCAGATGACCGGTCATCGGGGCGGCAAAGATCGCCTTCATCAGGGAAATGAAGTCACGCGGGCTCATCCAGGTAGACAGCATGCGGCGATCACGCGGCTTTTCAAAGCACGAGCCGATCCGCACAGAAACGGTTTCGACATCGAACTTGTCGTAATAATAGCTTGCCACAGCTTCGCCGTAACATTTGGTCACGCCATACAGGCTGTCGGGGCGCTGTTCGGATTTGTCATCAAGCTTGGTCGTGCGCTTGTGGAAGCCAATCGCGTGGTTGGAGCTGGCAAACATGATGCGCTTAACGCCGTTCTGACGGGCACCTTCATACAGGTTATAGGTGCCTGCCAGATTGGCCTGAAGCAAATCATCAAAGGCTGCCTCGATTGAAATGCCACCAAGATGAATGATGCCATCGACATCCTTGGTCAGCTCGATCACGGCTGCACGATCTGACAGGTCACATTGCACGACTTCCTCGTTCGGGCCTGCCGGGTCCATGGGGGAAATATCAGACAGGCGAATGACATCGGCATAGCCCTTAAGTCCCTCGCGGCAAATCTTGCCAAGGTTTCCACCAGCACCGGTAATCAGCAAACGTTTCATAAGTATCCTCTTTGATATCGGTTTTGCCCGCGATCAACTCGCCCCGAACACAAGGTTCGGCAGCGTCATTGAAATCGCCGGAATATAGGTTGTCAGCAAAAGCGCGGTCAGGATCGCCAGATAAAACGGCCAGATCGACTGCACGGCTTTTTCGATTTTCACCCCACCAATCGCGCACCCGACAAACAGGCACGAACCAACCGGTGGCGTACACAGGCCAAGGCCCAAATTCATCATCAGGACCATGCCGAACTGGATCGGATCCATACCGAACTGCATGGCAAGCGGCAGAAAGATCGGCGTACAGATCAGGATCAAGGCTGCCATATCCATGATCATGCCCGCAACCAGCAGCATCACGTTGATCATCAAAAGGACCATGATCGGATTGTCAGTGATACCGGTAATCGCCTCTGCCAGGGCATCAGGCACCTGATAGAATGCAAGCATATAGCCATAGGCCGACGCGCACCCGACCAGAAGCATCACAAGGGCGGTCGTCTTGGCCGATTGTTTGACGGCGGCAATAAAGCCCGCCCAACTGAGTTCCCGATAAACAAGCCCGGTAATGATCAGCGCATAGGCAACGCCAATGGCACCGGATTCCGTGACGGTGAATACGCCACTCAGCACGCCACCGACAATGATCACGGCCGTAAAGAAGCCCGGCAGCGCGCGAACAGCCGTACGCCCGACCACCGCCCAACCCGGGAACGGTTGCGCCGGATAACCATGACGGATTGCCACCAGCCAGGTCGCAAGCCCCAGCAACACACACATGATGATGCCCGGCACAACGCCCGCCATGAACAGCTTGGAAATCGAAATGCCCCCGCCTGCGGCAACCGCATACAGGATCATGTTGTGACTGGGCGGGATCATGATCCCGGCAATCGATGATGTTACCGTGACGTTGACGGCGTAATCCGCGCGGTAGCCTTCCTTTTTCATCACCGGGATAAGGATTGACCCAAGTGCCGAGGTATCAGCCACCGCCGATCCGGAAATGCCGCCAAACAGCATCGAGGAAAATACGTTCACAATGCCAAGGCCGCCGCGCCGGTTACCGACCAGGGCCGTGGCAAATTGCACAAGCCGACTGGCAATCCCGCCATGAAGCATCAGTTCACCGGCAAAGATAAAGAACGGAATGGCCAGCAATGAGAAAACGCTGATCCCGGACCCGATGCGCTGAAACGCAATCAGGGTCGGAAGCCCTTCAACGAAAAATGCCCCCAAGGCAGCAACGCCAAGTGCAATGGCAACGGGCATGCCAATCAGAATACCGATGGCAAACACGCCCAGAAGAATGGTCATGCCCATTTATTCAACGTCCTTATTCAGCAAATCATCGTGATAGACACTGGCGCGCGCAATTTTTTGCCAGCCAGCTATGATCTTGAAAATGTGGACCACGCTGTAAAACATGATCCCGGCCCCGCATACCGCCATGGGCACGGATCGCAAGCCATCTGAAATATGAATGATCGGCATTTTCTTGGCCCAGTTGAAGGCCACCAGATCCATGCCACCGATCAACATCCAATAGCCAAACCATGCCATGGCGGCGTAACTGATCGCGGCGACAATGGCGGCAATCTTGGGCGGCAATGCATCACGGAAAAACGAAACCGAAAGATGACTGTTGTCGCGCATACCGGCCGCAGCCACAGGGAAGGTGATCAGCACGATCAAGATCAAGGATACCTGTTCAACCCAGGTCGGTGTTTCATTAAGCACATAACGCCCAAACACCAGCCAGGCAAAACTGGGAATAAGGGCCACAAGCGCCAAACCGCCAATCAGGTTGAGCACCCCGGCGATTCCCCCGCCAAGACGGTCGAGTAAATTGGTGAAACTGGAAAACATCTATGCGCCGCCAGAAATATGATTAATCAGCAACAAAACCAAAAATAGAGTAATCTCGCACAGAAAGAAGGGCGACGATAAAATCGCCGCCCTTTCAATATGCTGTCTTATTTCTGCGCATCCTGGATGGCTTTGACCAGATCGGCCAGATCCGGGTTGGCTTCAAGGAAGTTGTCGTAAACCGGCTGCATGGCGTCCTGGAAAGCCTGCTTGTCAGCGATTTCGTTCACTTCGATGCCAGCAGCAATGACTTTTTCCTTGGACTGCTCTGCACGGGCGGCCCAGGCAGCACGCTGCACTTCAACCGACGCGTCAGCGGCATCATGGACGATCTTTTTCTCTTCGTCCGAAAGGCTGTCATAAAGCGCTTTGTTCATGCACAGGCATTCCGGCAGGATCAGGTGCTGGGTTACCGAGTAGTATTTGGCAGCTTCGAAGTGGCCGGAGCTGTCATAGGACGGATAGTTGTTTTCTGCACCGTCGATCACACCGGTTTTCAGCGACTGATAGACCGAGCTATAGGCCATCGGGGTCGCGTTGCCGCCCAGCGCATCAACCATCTGAACATAAAGATCGTTGCTCATGACGCGGAATTTCAAACCGTCAAGGTCAGCCGGCGTGTTGATCGGACGCTTGGAGTTATAGAACGAACGCGCACCGGAATCGTACCAGCCAAGCGGCTGCAGGCCAGCTTCGATCAGGCCATCAGCGATCTGCTGACCAGCCGGACCATCCATGACGTCATGCATGGCATCGACGCTTTTGAAGATGAAGGGCAGCGAAACAACGTTGGCTTCAGGTGCAACTTCACCCAGCGGGCCGAGGTTGAAAACAGCCCAGTCGAGACCGCCAAGGCGGACCTGCTGAATCGCATCGGGCTGATCGCCCAGAACGCCACCGTGATAAACCTTGGCTTCAAGGTCGCCACCGGATTTTTCATTAATGATCTTGGCAAATTCTTCCATGCCGGTCGAAACCGGGTATTCCGGCGGATGAATATTCCAGCCGCGCCATTCCTTGGCCTGCGCACCGGATGCCAGCGCAACCGAAACGGCTGCGGCCGCAATCGTCAGTGTGGTGGTTTTGATAAGCTTGTTCATTTTGGGTCCTCCCAGACAATCTGATGTCTACTGCGTTAAAGCCTTGTTGCCCTTTTGGGGTCTTGTTCTTGTCATATAATCCTACAATCGCGAACTTGTAAACACAACTGTAAGAAAAATTAACAACTAGTCTAATAGCGCCTTTAAATTCCTGTGTCCCAATTGTCAGCGTGGCACGCAATTCACGCCCCGACAGAACCACCTGCCGGGACGTAAGCAGGTCTATACTGGCGTTACCAGCAATGGCTTACTGGGCACGCAATGCACCGTCGCCATAAGCCTTGCGGATCACATCCGCCAGCATGTCATGTTCAGCATCGGTCAAATCGGTCAGCGGACTGCGCACCGGGCCCGTATCGCGCCCGATTACCCGCATGCCAGCCTTGACGATGGACACTGCGTATCCCTTGCCGCGATTGCGGATATCAAGATACGGATAGAAGAATTCCTTGAGCACGCGCGCCATGGTTTCATCGTCATCGCGGGTCAGTGCATCGTAAAAATCAAGGGCCTGCTGCGGCAGGAAGTTGAAGATCGCAGACGAATAGGTTGTCACACCGGCGGCCTTGTAGGCCTTGGCAAACACTTCTGCGGTCGGCATACCGCCGATATAGGACAGGCGGTCCCCGATCAGGGTGCAGACCTTGGTCACCATTTCGATATTGCCGTGACCGTCCTTGAAACCGACAAGGTTCGGGCAAACCTCACACAGCTTGGCGAGTGTTTCAGCCGTGATGATGGAATTGTCGCGGTTATAGACGATCACGCCGATATCAACCGCATCACACACCGCCTTGACGCGGGCAAACAGGCCTTCCTGCTCGGCACCAATCAGATATTGCGGCAACAGCAAAAGGCCATCAGCACCTGCGTCCTCGCAAGCCTTGGCAAGATCAACTGCCATTGCCGTGCCATAGCCACAGCCGGCAATGATCGGTGTATCGCCAGCAACCTCCTTGGCCGCGCGAACCGTTTCAACGACCTCTGCCGGGGTCAGGGAAAAGAATTCCCCCGTGCCACCTGCAGCAAACAGCGCGGTCGCCGGATATTGCGACAACCAGCTGACATGCGCGCGGTAGGTCGCAAGATCAAGCGCGCCATTGGCATCAAAAGGCGTCACCGGAAAAGAAAGCAACCCGGCGCCAATCGCCTTTTTCATCTCTAGATAATGCATCAAGCGTCCCTAATGTCTGAATGCGTCAAAATAACTACGACGATTCTATAAATTCATCATATCACTTTGTCAAACATAATACCGATATCTTTCTGCGACCGCAGAAATCCCGGATAAACAAGGGTTTCAGCCAACCCTCAGACAACTGCAACTTTGGTATAAAGCTGCAATTTCGGGGTGAATTCTTCGAATCGGGGTGATTGGTATGATGACTTTATACCCAAAGCCCGCTAGGGTCAGGGTTCATGAGTTTGATTTAAATGACATAACCAAGAAGAACGGGAATGACTGATATCACCGCCGCAAGCCGCATCCTTGCCGATGCCTTTACCAATCACACGCTGATTGATCCGCTGCCTGAGGGCATCGCACCGAAAACCTTTGAAGAGGCCTATGCCGTTCAGGACGCCACCCTCGCACAGGTCGGGATTGCGCAAGCCGGGTGGAAGCTTGCGGTTGCGACCCGTGCTGCACAGGAAAAGATTGGCGCAGATGGACCGCTGGTTGGTCCGTTGCTCGATGGTCGTATTCTTGGCGATGGCGCAACATTGACGACCAAGGACATCCATTTCCCGAATATCGAGGCCGAAATTGCGGTTGTCATGGACAGCACCCCTGCCCCGGACGCCACATCAAGCGACATCCTTGATCATATCAAAAGCATGCATCTGGCCATCGAAATCGCTGATCGCCGCTATCATGAAAAGCAGTCCCCGGTTCAAACGCTGGCTGATCTGAATTCGACCAGCCACTTCATTCTTGGTCAGGAAATTGAAGGCTGGCGCGACCTTGGCTTTATTGGCGGCAAAGTCACCACCAAAAGCAACGGCGAAATACTTGCCAGCAATGACGATCCCGATGCCTGGCCGGAAATCTTTGGCGGGCTGGAATATCTGGTGGGCTTCCTTGCCAAACGCGGCCAGAGCCTTAAGGCGGGGGATGTGATCACCACTGGCGCCTGTGCGCTGCCGACCATCACCCCATTTGGCAAGATCGAAGCGATCTTTGAAGGACTTGGCACCGTAAGCGCCGACATCAAACAGGTCTGATTGCAGCGCAAAGACGACCAAAACCGCCAACAAAAAAGCCATGCGACATCACATCGCATGGCTTTTGTTTTCTATGGCAGCGCGGATTAACCGTTTTCGCGGAACTTGTGGACCGGCACACCGGGCACTTCGACGCGCAGCTTGACCAACTTCCCGGCATGGGGGAACTCGGCGCGTTTTTCCGGGCTGTAATTTTCCTGATGGCTGGTGACATACAGCGTTTTCATATCCGGCCCGCCAAAGCACGGCATGGTCGGATTGGGCATGGGCATCGGAATGGATTTCAAAAGCGTGCCATCCGGGGCAAATCGATTAAGGTTGCCTGCTGATACACCTGCCGACCAGTAACACCCTTCAAGATCCACCGCGCCACCATCCGGGCGGCCCAAGGTATCATCAAGATCCAGGTACCGCGTGCAGTTGGAAATATTGCCCGTGGCAACATCAAAGTCCCAGCGGTTGACCCACGGCCCGCGTGAGTCCGAATGATACATTTTTGATCCATCCGCGGACCAGGCAATGCCGTTGGAAATCTTGAACCCTGTTGCCTTTTCCTCAACCTTGCCATCGGCCGTAATGCGATAAAGCGACGCAATCGGCATCTTTTCGGGATTGTCATCCATGGTGCCCACCCAGAACGCCCCGTCCGGGCCGATCTTGCCATCATTGGTGCGGCTGTTGATCCCGTCCTCGATACGGCACAGCGGGGTTCGCTCATCCGTGGCAGGATCAAGCAAGATGATATCCTTGCGCAAAGCGACAATGATGCGCCCCTGATCGGTCAGGCCAAAGCAACCAAGCTCGCTGTCAAAGGCCCAGCTCTTGCGCGCACCTGTTTCAATGTCTTGTGCGTGCAGCTTGCAGTTCAGAATATCTGTCCAGTAAAGCCGGTTATTGGCCGCATCCCAGTTCGGGCATTCTGCCAATGTGAACGTCTCGTCAGAGAGAAGCTCCGGCTGATAGGTCACGCCGCTCGTCATCATACACACTCCCGTATTCATATGATCATTTTTGTTGTGATTGATGTGCCGCTCCTGCCCCCTGTTTGTCAACAGGGTTTGTGATCGCCTGCCCCCCTCAAGCGGGGCATGTCGAGAAGACAGACCACACAGGATCAAAACGACACCATCTTGCGTCGGGCAGTTGTCGCGCACTTTGCGGGTCAGGTTATTTGTCGCGCGCGTGATCAGTGACACGCTGGCGGGCCTGATGCAGGTGATAGCGCATCATGAGTTCGGCACTGTTGCCGTCATGGCCAATGATCGCATCATAGATCTGTCGATGTTCGCTCAGCACCTTTTGGGCGCGTTCCGCAGATCCACCGCGTGTGATGTTCAGCGCCACACGCATGGATTTGGACATCACCTCATGCAAGGAATTCAGGATGGTAACAAAGATTTCGTTCCCGCTGGCGCGCGCAATCGCCATATGAAAGGCCAGATCGGCCTTGTCGGCGATGTCACCGGCCGCAACCCCGTCTTCAAACATCTTGAGCGCGTTTTCGATTTCACGATGATGGCGGGGGCTGGCCCGTTCGGCGGCCATGCGTGCCGTTGTACCTTCAATTGCGGAACGTGCTTCAAAGCAGCGCAGAAGCCCCGCGACATCGCTGATGCCACCAAACTCGATCAGGCCTTGTGGCGGGCGTTTTTTAACAAACGACCCAACCCCTTGGCGGGCATAGACCAGCCCATCGGATTGCAGCTTGCGCAAAGCTTCGCGCACAACCGGGCGCGACACGCCAAAGGACGCGCAGATTTCATTTTCCGAGGGTAGCTTGGCGCCTTCGGCAAGGTTGCCCGAGATGATCTGTTCAAGGATCTGACCATAAAGCTGGTCAGCAAGCTTTTCGCGCTTCTGAACCCTTAAAAGCAATTCCGACATCCGTCCCCCGGACTTGTTATCTTGTAAAACTTACTTGTAAGTTTTATCGACAAAATCCGGGTCGGTAAAGCCCCTGCCCCTTTATGCTATCAACCCGGCTCAATCGACGAGTGAATAGTCACGATTACCCGGTATGCCGACAACCTCGTCATCATCAACCAACCCGCTGTCGGGCAGCTCAAGCAGACTTGGCACAAGTGTCATGGTTCCGCTTAGTGTCTGATTTTTATCAAGAACAACCAGATCCCCGTGTTCCTTGAATTCCGGGCGGTTATGCACGTTTGGCACATGAGATACCGGCTCGACACAGAAAGTCTTGCCGTCTTCGGGGATATAGAACTGAACGTTGGAAAGGCTGTCACTGGCGATCATTTTCACGCTGTATCCGGCATCCTGCCAGACCATATCGGCCTCAAGATGCCAACCGGCATAATGGGCATCAAGCGCAAGGTTATGGCGGATCATGCGGCCATCGGAGAAATCCCGCCCCAGATCAATGACCGTGCGTGCGGTTGGCAACATGTCTTCGTCTGTCGCAAAGCTATCGGATGCAATGAAGGCAACTGATACATCATCCCCGCCCGGGAACCACGGGTGCAATCCAATGCCATAGGGCATCGGCGTTCTGCCAAGATGACGCACGCCGATTTCAACGGTCACATCGACGTCAGTGACCTTGAATTCCTGCCAGGCGACATAAACAAAGCCGCTTTGCGGATCGTCATGTTTGTGGTTGAAGCGCAGCGTATCGACCGTGGGGCGTTCAATGTTCCATTGCGATGACCGGCCAAAGCCGTGAATGGCATGCGGGCTGGGTGGGCGATTTGCCGGGACCTTGACGATGCGGCCATCAAATTCGAACTCGGCAAAGGCCAGTCGATTGGCAAACGGCACCATCGGGAAACAGCCCAGATTTGACGGATTGCCGGATGCAATCGCCTCGGGCGTTACGGGCCGCAATAAATTAATGATCCCTTTGCCATCCGGGCGGATCCAGTCAATCCGCGATATTGCGCCGCCGTCGGGCACAATCCCGATCTGAAAGGGGCCGCTGTTCCAGCGGTATTCAGGGTCGCCTTTTTTGGCCATTCCTGCACGCCTCAAATCCAACCAAAATCATATGATGACTTTCGGGGCTACCTTCACTAATTTGGTTTCATTACTCAATCAAATCAATGGAAAATGCCCGGCATCACCATGCCTGTTTACAAAACAAGCCCCGATGGTGCCAATGGCGTCAAATATTGATCAACGCCAGACCGTCACTTTTATATCCAGTTGTTTTACACCGGATTTATCGGATACGCAAAATGAACAAGCCCCAAGTGTCAGGAACACCACGCAAAGTTTCTTTGACCGAAAAAGTCATCGCCAGCCTGCGTCACGAGATTGAAAGCGGTCAACGTGAACCCGGCACCAAGCTGCCGACGGAACCGGTTCTGACCGAACAGTTCGGGGTCAGCCGCACGGTCGTCCGCGAAGCGATTGCGGCCCTTAAGGCCGACGGGTTGCTCGAACCGCGCCAGGGGGCGGGTGTTTTTGTGCTATCCCCGCAGGCCCGCACCAACGAGACATCCATCTTTGCGGTTGATTATGCGCAGGTATCAGACGTTCTTGAAATTCTTGAATTGCGCATGGCGGTCGAAATTGAGGCAGCCGGTCTTGCCTGCACGCGAAGTTCCGTCGCCCAACAGACCAAGATTTACGAAGCCATGGCCAAGATGGAAACCGCGCTTGAAAAAGGCGAACCGACCGAGCAGGCCGATTTCGAATTCCATAGTGCGATTGCCGCTGCCACCAATAACCGCCGCTTTACCGAATTCCTTGAACATCTGGGCGATAAAACCATCCCGCGCGCGCAATTGCGCCGCCGCCCGCCAGAAGCCAAGGACCAAAAAGCCTATATGCAGATGATCACCGGTGAACATCGCCGGATTTATGATGCGATTGCCGCGCGCGACGAAGATACCGCCCGCAAGGCGATGCGCGACCACCTCAGCCAAAGCCAGACCCGATATCAGAAACTTCTGACCCAGCGATAAGCGGCGTTAGACCGCAATCGCCTGTGCCAACATCGACATGTCGGAAATAACAATATCGGCACCGGCTTCATAAAGTCGTTGGCTGGCCCCTTCGCGGTCATCGGCATAATGCCCGCCGCCGACGAAACCGATGCATTTCATGCCCGCCGCCCGCGCCGCCGTCACCCCGGCAACAGAATCCTCGATCACGATGGCATCACCCGGGGCATAGCCCATGGTGTGCGCCGCATGCAGGAAAAGATCCGGGGCCGGTTTCCCGTTTTCAACGAAATCGGCACTATAGACCCGCCCGTCAAACCACGGGCCAAGGCCCGT
>NZ_DBGS01000108.1:0-5633 GCF_002295455.1 Thalassospira sp. UBA848
TCGAACTGCAACAGCGCCTGCGTATAAACAAGGAAGGCGATGTTGGTCGTTGCCAGACCCGGGCCACCACCAGTGGTGACAAAGATTTCGGCAAAGACGGTGAGCAGGAAGATTGTTTCGATCAGGACAACCACCGTGATCGCACGGCTAAGATGCGGCAGGGTGATGTAAAAGAAGATCGCGACCGGACCGGCACCGTCCATCTGGGCGGCTTCTTTTTGATCGCGGTCAAGCGATTGCAGGGCTGTCAGAAGGATCAAAACGGCAAAGGGCAACCACTGCCAGGACACCATAATGATGATCGAGGTCAGCGGTGCATTGGTGAACCAGTCAATCGCGGGCAACCCAAACAGGCTTGCGATCCAGGCAAACATGCCTGACACCGGATCCATCAAAAGGTTCTTCCAGACCAACGCGTTCACGGTCGGCATGATGAAGAACGGTGCAATCACCAGCAGGCGCAAGATACCGCGCCCGAAGATCGGCTGATCAAGCATCAAACCCAGAAGGATGCCACCCACCACTGTGATGACCAGAACAGACCCGACCAGCAACAGGGTATTGGCAAGGGACGCGAAGAATGCCGGATCTGTCAGGAAGAATTCGTAGTTAAGTGTACCGATCCACTCTTCCATTCCCGGCGACAACAGGTTGTAGCGCAGGAAGGAGAAGTAAATCGTCATGCCCAGCGGGACGGCCATCCACAAGAACAGGACGATGATCGACGGTGCGGACATGATGCGCCCGGTAAGGGTCGAGGCCCGTGTCGACATGATGTGCTCCCCGAAATTGACGTTTTGTCCTTATTAGGCCCTGAGCCTAGTCCTTAAGGGAAAAAAAGGGTGGTGCGTTTTGCAACCACCACCCAAGTTTCTCTCAGGTTAAGGAGGTGCGGACCGGAATGCCAATCAGGTAAAGAATTCCGGTCCGGGAAGTGTATCAGTAGTAACCAGCTTTACGCATGGTGCGGTCGGTAGAGGATTGTGCAGCAGAGAGGGCCTGCTCAACGCTCATCTGACCAGCAAGGGCTGCTGAGAACTGCTGACCAACCGTGGTTCCGATACCCTGGAATTCAGGGATCGCAGCGAACTGAACACCAACATACGGCTTCGGTTCGAGGGTCGAGTTGATCGGGTCGGCGCTGTCGATTGCCAGAAGGGTCTCGTCTGCGAACGGTGCCGCTTCAAGATATTTCGGGTTTTCATAAAGCGACATACGGGTGCCCGGGGGTACGTTTGCCCAGCCTTCCTTGGAGGCAACCAGTTCCAGATAGTCTTTCGAGGTCGCCCAGGAGATGAACTTCTGAGCAGCTTCTACTTTCTGCGAGCCCATCGGAATGCCAAGGTTCCAGGCCCAGAGCCAGTTGGCGCCGGTGCAAGTTACAGCGCACGGTGCCTCGGTGAAGCCGACCTTGTCTGCAACTTTGGATTCTTTCGGGTTGGTGACGAAGGACGCTGCAACAGTTGCGTCAATCCACATGCCGCATTTGCCGGAGTTAAACAGCGACAGGTTTTCGTTAAAGCCGTTCGACGTCGCGCCCGGAGGACCATAGTTCCCAAGAATGTTGGTGTACATGTCGAGGGCGTTTTTCCATGCCTCGCCATCGAAGGTCGGTTTCCATTCTTCGTCGAACCAGCGCGCGCCATAGGCGTTACCCATGGTCGAAATCAGCGCCATGTTCTCACCCCAGCCAGCCTTGCCGCGCAGGCAGATGCCGTAAACGCCTTCGTCAGGCTTGTGGAGTTTCTTGGCGATTTCAAGGGTCTGGTCCCAGGTCAGGCGGCCGTTGATTTCAATACCGGCAGCTTCGAACAGGTCGGTGCGGTACATCATCATCGAGCTTTCGCCGTAGAACGGTGCAGCATACAGCTGGCCGTCGTTAGACACAGCAGAGCGGATGGCAGGCATCAGGTCATCGACGTCATAGTCGGAGCCAAGGTTATCAAGCGGTGCAAGCCAGCCTTTTTCAGCCCAGATCGGAACTTCATAGGTGCCGATTGTCATGACGTCATACTGACCGCCCTTGGTGGCAATGTCGGTGGTGACGCGCTGACGCAGGGTGTTTTCCTCAAGCGTGACCCATTCCAGGGAAATGTCAGGGTTCTTGGAGGTAAAATCATCCGTCAGCTTCTGCATGCGGATCATGTCACCGTTGTTGACGGTTGCGATGGTTAGTTTCGTTTCGGCATTGGCGTGTGCGATACCGCCCGCCAGCAACGCACACAGCGCTGCTCCCATTACGCGTTTCATATTTCCTCCCAAAGGACTATTTACCCGCTGAGCAGCTTCGGCTGCTCATATTGATCATTTGTTCAGGTCGTGAGCATTCACTCAATTTCAGCTGTGCTTGTCAAACAAAATCGTTTTTGCGCCGCACAAAAAAGCGCCCCGTCCAAGAGATTGGCGGGGCGCAAAAGCATTTCAAGGATGGCCAAAAATTGTAGTTGCTAGCGCAGCAAACTTTCCGCTGTGGCTTCGTCTGTAATGAGAGTCGAAATCAGTTTGCCGCGCATCGCGCCGCGAATCGCTGCGACCTTTTTGGTCCCTTTGGCAACCGCAATGGTGTTGGTTGCAGGCTGCACTGCCGGGGCGCTCGTCACACAGTGATTGACCGGATGATCAAGGATATTTCCGTCCTGATCAAATGACCAACTGATGACTTCACCAATTCCGCCGCTGTCGCGCAGCGAGACCAGCTCTTCCTTGGAAATAAAGCCATCAATGTGAAGCGGTGCGTCATTACCCAAATGGCCGACACCGATAAACCGGATATCGGCCTCACGCGCGAGTTTGAGGATATTGTCCATCGGTGGCTGTTGTTGCATGCGCTGACGCATTTCCGGATCAGCGATGATCACCGGGATCGGCAAGGGATAGTGCGGCGCGCGCGTGCGATCAGCAAGATCCGTGACGGCATCATAGAAACTGGCAGCCCCGTCATGAGCGATTGTGCCAACCAGCGAGACGATCTTGTGGTGCTGGGCATCAATACGCCCGATTTCGTCCACCATGGCACGCATGGCACGCCCGGTGCCAAGGGCAATAATCTGTGGCTCTGTGGTATGCAGCGCGCGTTCCAGATAGTTGGCGGCCGCCTGTGCCATGCCAAACATCGCGTCCGGGGCAGCCGGATCGGTTGGCACCACATCGCAATTGGCAATTCCGTATGTCTCGCAGATGGCCTTGCCCAGTTCCATGCAATGGGTAATCGGGTGATCAAGGCGGACCTTTACCAGTCCTTCGCTGACGGCGGCGGATACGAGGCGCTGAGCCGTTGGGCGCGACACGCCAAGCTTGTGGGCGATTTCATCTTGCGTATTGCCCGCACAATAATAAAGCCATCCTGCACGGGCAGCTTCATCAAGGCGGGATGCTTCTTTGCGTGTGCGTTTGACCATCCGATTCCCCAGATTTTTTTGATCCGTCGTCACGAGGACGTCGGATGATTTTTAGCTTTGAAATTTGTGTTCTTTTTCCCTAGCGCCTTTTGGCGC
This sequence comes from Thalassospira sp. UBA848, assembly GCF_002295455.1. Lineage (NCBI taxonomy): Bacteria > Pseudomonadati > Pseudomonadota > Alphaproteobacteria > Rhodospirillales > Thalassospiraceae > Thalassospira > Thalassospira sp. UBA848. Next base: position 3,495 of record NZ_DBGS01000108.1, read on the forward strand.
TTCTGACCAGTATCTTGCCGGGGCCCGGAACGACAAAACCCGCCCCAGGATGGGCGGGTTTTGGTTTCAATTCGGTGTGTGGCCGGAGGCTGCCATTACTTTTTCGGCAGGAAATCGGCGATCAGTTTTTCGGCGATTTGCACGGCGTTCAGTGCGGCACCCTTGCGCAGGTTATCGCCAACACACCAAAGCGACAGGCCGTTTTCAACGGTCGGGTCCTTGCGCACGCGCGAGACAAAGACATTGTCTTCGCCCTGGACTTCCTGCGGGGTGACATAGCCTTCGTCCTGGCGGTAATCGACGACCGAGACACCCGGGAAGTCTTTCATGGCCTTGCGGGCATCTTCGACGGTGATCGGTTTCTCGAACTCGATATTGACGGCTTCGCCGTGACCGACAAAGACCGGCACACGGACACAGGTGGCATGTACCGCGATTTCCGGCGCAAGGATCTTGCGGGTTTCGACCGTCATTTTCCATTCTTCGCGGGTCGCACCATCATCCATGAAACTGTCGATATGGGGGATGACGTTGAAAGCGATCTGCTTGGTGAATTCTTCTTTCTGGGGCGGATCATTTACATAGATGCCGCGCGTCTGGTTAAACAGCTCGTCCATGGCGGCCCGCCCGGCGCCGGACACCGACTGATAGGTCGAGACGACAATGCGCTTGATCGCTGCCATGTCATGCAGCGGCTTAAGGGCAAGCACCATCTGAATGGTCGAGCAGTTCGGGTTGGCGATGATGTTTTTCTTGGCATAACCCGACAGCGCATCCGCATTGACTTCCGGCACGACAAGCGGAACACCCGGTTCCATACGCCAGTAGCTTGAATTGTCGATGACGACACAGCCGGCCTCGGCGGCCTTCGGTGCCAGCTTTTTGGCGGTTTCGCCGCCGGCGGAAAACAACGCGATATCGGCCTTGGAGAAATCAAAGGTCGCGGCGTCCGAAACGGTGAGTTCGTCATCTTCGCCATAGGAAACCGTGCGACCGATGGATTTCGAAGAGGCCAGTGCAAAGATTTCGTCTGCCGGGAATTTGCGTTCGGCAAGAGTGTTGAGCATTTCGCGCCCAACATTTCCGGTCGCGCCGACAACGGCGATTTTATAGCCCATCAGGGTGCCTCTTTTCAGTCTGGCAGGCAGCGGGGATCAAAGCCCGTACCTGTGGATAATGTCTGATAATCTGCGGCGACATGTAAGGGTTTCGGGGCGATTGCGCAAGCATGTCGTTGGTAGGGGGATAATGATTACTACTTGAGATCGCAGAAAAATCTGGCAGAATTATTACAGGGGTTCATGTAGCGAACCTGAAATCAGAATCGTTTTGCATATTGCCGGGTTGATTTCTGACTTTCGGCTTGGCGGGCATTGATGCCGCCAGTGCCACTACTTGACGACTTTTCCGGACGACCAGTCAAAACGATCGTGAAGATGGGTTCAACGCAGATATGCGGCATTGCTGCATATGGGGCGATCACCAGGGTCTGGACCCATTAATTTGGTTTGAATGGTTGACCGAGTTTGTGCGGATGCGCGGAGGAAAACCGCAGGAAGATATAAATCTTCCAAGGCCTTGCGACCAAGTAGCCCGTGCAAATCCGGTTAATCCGAAGGACAGACGTTATATTTGCAAACCCCGGCGTCAAATCCCTTGTGCGGGATGCCAACCGGCTCTGCGGCATTTTCCGTGGATTTCGCAAATATAACGTCTGCCTTTCAAATCAAATTAATGGGTTCGGACCCTATCCCGACTTTTGAAAAAAGGACGGCCAATGACGTACCCGATGACTTTGGATTGGACACAGAAAAAGGTTCTCGATTTCTTTCGGGAACATGTCACACGCGGGACTTTGGTGTTTCGCGTGGATGACAAGCACGAAGTTGTGCTGGGGGATGGAGCAGAACCACGGGCGGGCATGACCGTTCCGGACTGGACCAATACACTTAAAATGGCACTCAGCCCGGATCCGGGCTTTGGCGAAGCCTTTATGCGTGGCGGGTTTGACCTTGTTAATTGCGAGATGGAGGACCTGATAAAGGTGCTGCGTCTTAATTTTGAGGGCGGACATTCGACCAGTGGATTTGGCAGCTTTATTGAAAAACTTCAGGCGCTGAAATTCCAGATTGGACAATT
>NZ_DBGS01000005.1:0-41531 GCF_002295455.1 Thalassospira sp. UBA848
AATGCCATGATCACAGCTCCTTGCGGATATCAACAAGACGCAACAGTGCGGTCACGATCAGCAAAACCGTGATCAGAAGCACCACCGCACTGGCCGCTGCCGCCGGATATTGCAGAAGCCCGATTTCATTGGAAATCTGCAAACCGACCGAAGCACTCTGCCCGCCGCTCATCAAACGGACCGTAATGAAATCACCCATCACCACCGTAATGACAAAGATCGACCCGATGGCTATGCCCGGTTTGGACAACGGCACGATGACGGATTTAAGGGTTTCAAACCCGCTGGCCCCGGCATCGCGCGCGGCCTCAACCAATGAGCGATCAATCCGCATCATGGAATTGAAGATCGGCACCACCATGAACAGTGCATAAAGATGCACATCTGCCAGAACGACTGCGAAATCGGAAAACAGCAGGAATTCAAGCGGTTGATCAACAATCCCCAGATTGATCAGGGCAGAGTTCAAAAGCCCGTTACGCCCAAGGAACGGGATCCACGAAATCATGCGAATGATGTTCGAGGTCCAGAACGGAATGGTGCACAACATAAAGAACACGATCTGCCAGGTCAGGCTGCGCACGTGAAACGCCAGGAAATAGGCCACTGTAAACCCGATCACCAGGGTAAAGAACCAGGTCAGAACAGCGTATTTCAGGGTGTTGAGATAGATGCTCCACGTGACCGAGGAACCCAGCAGATATTCGTAATTCTCGAAAATAAAGTCCGGCAGAATGCGGTATTCGTCATAGTCCCAGAAACTGACCACAACAATGGTCAGAAGTGGGATGACAAGAAACACCGCAAAGATCAGCGCCATCGGCGAGATCAGGAAATAGGACGATCTTTTTGACGTATCAGAAGCCATGCTCTGTCCTTGAAACCCTGCCAGAAAACCACAAAGTAAAAACGAAAACCCAAAGGCAAAAACGAATAAGAAAGCCCGGCCCGGCACCGGAAAATAAAAGCAATATCAAACCGGGATGACGGGCGCGGCCAAAGCCGCGCCCACCCAAAATCCGTCGCAGATTATGCTGCGATGAATTCGTTCCACTTGCGGACCATGTGCTTGTTCTCGTCCATGACGGAGTTCCAGCACGCGACCGAACCCATACGCTCTTCGTAGGAACCGCCATCGCGAACAGCACCCGCCTTTTCCATGACCTTGCCGTCCGGGCTGAGGATGTCGCCTTCGGCAGCCTTGCCTTCCATCCAGAAGCCCCACTCGTCTTCGGACATGAACTTCTTCGCGGTTTCCGGTGCTGCGCTGTAGTAACCCTGACGGTTAAGATACGCACCAACCCAGCCCGACAGGTACCAGTCGATATATTCGTACGCTGCTTCAAGCTCGAGACCCGAAAGGTGCTTGGCAAGACCGATGCCGCCACCCCATGCGCGATAACCTTCCTTAAGCGGCTGGTATTTGCAGGCGATGCCTTTGGAACGCACAGCAGCAACGGCCGGCGACCACATGGACTGAATGACAACTTCGCCAGATGCCATCAGGTTCACCGACTCATCGAAGCTCTTCCAGAAGGCGCGGAACTGGCCGGCTTTCTTGGCATCGATCATGACCGCGATGGTCTTGTCGATTTCTTCCTGGGTCATGTTGCCCTTATCGCCATAGGTGACTTCGCCCATGGCTTCGCACACCATCGCCGCATCCATGATGCCAATCGACGGAATGTTCAGGATCGATGCTTTGCCCTTGAATGCCGGATCAAGCAGATCGGCCCAGCTGGTGATTTCGCGATCAATCAGGTCAGGGCGAATACCAAGGGTATCTGCGTTATAAATGGTCGGGATCAGGGTCATCCACTGGGTCGGCGCTGATGCAAACTCGACACTGTCGGCACCTTCAACGAAGCCAACCGTATGCGGCGCGGTACCTTGGGCGATTTCTGAATCCGGGGTCAGTTTGCCATCAATGAACAACTTGGAGATGTACTGATAGTTTTTAAGCTTGGTGGTATCCATCGGCTGCATGGTGCCGGCCGGGAAGACCTTCTTACAGATCCAGTATTCGATATCGGCAATATCAAACGAGTTCGGCTGGGTCACGGCACGCTGGGCAACCGCATCCGAATCAAGGGCAGTCATCTGAAGGGTAAAACCAAGATCTTCTTTGACCTTGTCGGCAACGGCGTTGATGTTTGAAACACCGGTACCGAACTGACGCAGGGTGACGTTCTTGATGTTCTGGGCCCAGATGGTCGGGAAGCCGGTGATCGCACCCGAACCGATGGCAGCACCGGTAACAGCAGCGGCACCCTTGACGAAACCACGGCGCGAAACGCCGGTTTCCGTCTCAATAGATGTCTTCGAAACTTTCTTTTCGATCGTCATGTGAAGCACTCCTGATAGCTTGTTGATTTATTTCATTCAGGCCAGAACATGTGCATGTTCCGGCTTCCAATAGGCGATGAATTTGTCCAGTCGCCTGACCGGTGCCTGCCGAAATTCGCTTTCGGTCTTCATTAGGGTTAGTTCCTTGCCGTCGGCTGTGGTGGCGACAATGCGCACCCACAGGCCGAGATATTCGACCGTCGTGATCTCGACAGGGATTTGCCCGTTCTTGCAGTCTTCAGGTGGCGTTTCGTCCAAACCGATCAGGTCCGTACGAATGGTGAATTCAAGTTCTTCGCCCGCCTTGCCATCGGCAAAGCCGGGCAGAAGGAAGCTGTCCGGACCGCGCGCAAGCAAGGTGCCCGCCGGACCGGATTCCGAAACCGTGCCTTTGAAAATGTTCTGACCGCCCATGAAGTTGGCGATGAAGCGCGACTTGGGCTGGTTAAAGATTTCGTGCGGGGTGCCTTTCTGGCGAATGATCCCGTCTTCCATCACGACAACCATGTCCGAAAGGGCCAATGCCTCGTCCTGCGCGTGTGTAACGTGGACAAAGGTAATGCCCAGCTCCTGCTGCAGGCGGCGCAACTCGTCACGCATGCGCGCCCGCAGGAACGGATCAAGGGCGGAAAGCGGTTCATCAAGCAAAAGAACGGATGGCTCGGTAATCAGGGATCGGGCAAGCGCAATACGCTGTTGCTGCCCGCCAGAGAGCTGGTCGGGCTTGCGATCTGCAAATTGCTCCATATGGACCCGGGCCAGCATCTCTTTGGCCCGATCTTTACGATCCGATGGGGAGACACCTTGCATCTTAAGGCCAAAGGCGACGTTCTCCGCACAGGTCATATGCGGGAAAAGCGCGTAATTCTGAAACATCATCGCCGTGCCGCGTTTGACCGGCGGCAATTCGGTAACATTGCGGTCCCCGATCAGAAGATCGCCTTCGCTGATCACTTCGTGACCGGCAATCATGCGCAATGTGGTGGATTTGCCGCACCCGGACGGGCCGATCAAGCAGCAATACGCCCCTGCCGGGATTTGCAGATCAATCGATTTAACTGCCTGTGTGCTGCCATAGAATTTCGTGACAGCAATTAATTCAATGGCCCCGTTACCCGTCATCCGCTCACCCGTCGCTGCATGCAAAATTGTTAACAATCATGTCAGCGATCCAAGGCAAGATGCGTGCCACTTGTTTTCATTGGCAGTTTTTCAGCGAGTCCCATTGACACGGCGAAACCGTTGCATTCCCTGATGACTGGTTGTTTGCCCGTTTTCTGGCCACAGGATGCGCATTAAATGTGCATTTATGTTGCAACGCACATTTTATCATCATATTTGCTGGTCTTTGGGTGATGGCCAGTTTTTTATTGTGCAAATCGTCAACAATTTTGTAGAAATAAACCACCACCCAACAGACATAAGTAATGAAAGTATCGCCACGATGGGCAAGGCCGACCAAACCGGCAGCTATAAAGGCAGTGACAAACTGCGCCCGGAGGAAATGATCTATCACGAGATGCTCGACGCGATCCTTGATCGCCGTCTGGAGCCCGGCATGAAGTTGGTTGAGGAAGATCTTGCCAAGACCTTTGGCGTCAGCCGCGCACGCATTCGCGCGACCTTTCTGCAGCTTGCCCATGACAAGCTGATCAATCTCGTTCCCAACCGTGGCGCCTTTGTCGCCGAACCGACCATTGACGAAGCCATCGAGGTCTTTTCCGCACGCCGCATGATCGAGGATGGCGTGGCGCGCAAAGTCGCGACCAGCATGACCGATGAACGCGCCGCACAGATCAAGGCGCATCTGGATCGCGAACATGATGCCCATCATCGCGGCGACCATCGCGCGGCCATCATTTTGTCGGGCGAGTTCCATCTGCTGCTGGCACGTCTTAGCGGCAACCTGGTGATCGAGGAATTTCTCGAACGCCTGATCCTGCGCACGTCGCTGATTATTGCCATGTATGAAAGCCCGCAGCCTGTTGATTGCTCGCACAGCGAACATGACCAGTTGCTCAATGCGCTGCTTAGCGGTGATCCCGACGTCGCCGCCGCGGAAATGTCGCGCCACCTTGACGCCATCCGCGACCGCCTGCAATTACAGCGCCCCAAACCCGGCAAGACCGACTTCGCCAGCATCTTTGGCCGCGTGCCAACATCCGAAGCCAGCTGACACCAGCCAGACCCAGCAAAAATACACCCAAAACACAAATGGCCCGCAAAACGGGCCAGCTTGACATTTGTGAGCAATCCTCACCTTTCCGGCCAACGGAAAGTCATATCTGGTTGTCCGCTGTAAAACAGACCGGAAATCTTGGAGAACCACCGCAATCACCTACAATTGCGCCGCGATGATGTCTCATCGCGATGTGTCACCACTCCTCTTGCGATCAGCTTTCTTCAGCTACGTAAATCAAGATGCGAGATGGAAATTTCAATATATTCAATCGATTGATATATTTTGTATAAAATATTCGAAATTTTGATTTTGGCTTGTTATGGTCCGCGCTTGCTGGTTGCGCGACGGCATCTGTTATTATCATATTGTATGATGTTTACATCGCCAGTTTGAAAATCTAAGCTGCGCCCAGTTTATCAGACTGCGCCATCTGGCTTGTTCCTGCCCGCTTTTGCCGGTTGCATTTTCAGGTTGGACAGAACTGCGCAGTCACATCAGGTACAGGACTTAACCCCACAGGAGACTCCCACATGTTAAGTGGAAAGCATTACATCGCAGGCGAATGGCTCGATGGCCCGGATGTATTTCAGGCAGACAACCCGTCGACGGGTGACAAGCTCCCGACGAAGTTCCAGCACGGCACCAAGGAACTTGTTGATCAGGCCGTTTCCGCGGCACAGGCTTGTGCGGAAGAATTCGCTGCCATGCTTCCGGCCAAACGTGCCGGGTTCCTGCGCGCTATTGCTGATGAAATTGATGCACGCGGCGATGAGATTACCGAAATTGGCAATCTTGAATCGGCCCTGCCCGCAGCGCGCCTGACCGGTGAGCGCGGCCGTACTGTTGGTCAGTTGCGCTTCTTTGCGGACTGGATCGAAGAAGGTTCATGGCTCGAAGCCCGCATCGAAACCGCGCAGCCTGATCGTCAGCCGCTGCCAAAACCCGACATCCGCGTGATGAACAAGGCGCTTGGTCCGGTTGGTGTGTTTGGTGCCTCGAACTTCCCGCTGGCGTTTTCGACCGCGGGCGGTGACACCGCATCGGCACTGGCTGCCGGTTGCCCGGTTGTCTTCAAGGGCCATGCCGCCCATCCGGGCACGTCAGAAGTCGTTGCCAAGGCCATTGAAGCAGCCGTGGAAAAAACCGGCATGCCCAAAGGCGTATTCAGCCTGATCCATGGCGGCACGCGCAAGGTTGGTCAGGCACTGGTTGCCCATCCGCTGATCAAGGCCGTTGGCTTTACCGGGTCGACCGGTGGCGGTCGTGCGCTGTTTGATATTGCCGTATCACGCCCGGAACCGATCCCGTTCTATGGCGAACTGGGCTCGAACAACCCGGTCTTCCTGCTGCCCAAGGCAATGGGTGAAAAGGCCGCCGACATTGCCAAGGGCTGGGTGGCGTCACTCACCATGGGTGTGGGCCAGTTCTGCACCAACCCGGGTCTTCTGATCGCGCTTAAGGGTGCAGATCTTGACACCTTTGTCGATACCGCCGCAAGCGAGCTCGGCCAGATTGGCGGCACCGCGATGCTGACTGACCGTGTCTCAAGCGCCTATCACGAAGTGACCGACGCCATGACCAAACATGGCAAGGTTGCCTGCGCGCTGAAGCGCCGTGACTCTGATGGCAAGTTTGAAGGCAGCCCGGCGATCTTCCGCACCACGGCAGCCGACTGGAAGGCCAATCCGGAACTGGCCGAGGAAATGTTCGGCCCGGCCGGTATCATTGTCGAATGTGACTCGGTCGAAGAAATGGTTTCGCTGTCCGCCACCCTGATCGGTCAGTTGACCGCGACCATCCACATGGTCGATGGCGATGCCGATACCGCCGCTGCCCTGCGTCCGGCACTGGAAAAATGTGCGGGTCGTATCCTGATCAATGGTTGGCCGACCGGTGTTGAGGTCTGCCATTCCATGGTCCACGGCGGCCCGTATCCGGCAAGTACGGATTCGCGTTCGACCTCCGTCGGCTCGCTTGCCATCAAACGTTTCATCCGTCCGGTCTCTTATCAGGCCTTCCCGGATGCCTTGCTGCCCGACCCGATCAAGGATGCCAACCCGCTGAACATCCCGCGTCTGGTCAATGGCAAATGGCAGATGCCAGGCTAACCGGTCAGAGATGACACATTTTGAAGGGGCGCGGTTTGGCTATCGCGCCCCTTTGTTTTTTGGGCCAGCGATGATCACAATACTTTGTATGCCGTCATGATCTATGCGCCGCTACCATGGGTGTCGCAAACCGTAACAACACCGCCCAAACCGCAGAGCGAGCCTGGCCCATGAACAAGAAATACACCGGAAAGTGCCTTTGCGGAAACGTCAGCTATATCGCGGACGGACAGCCGAAAGTTGTCGCACAATGTCATTGTGAAGAATGCCGTCGCCTAAGCGGTACCGGTCATACAGTTGGTGCAATGTTCCCGTCCGATGCCGTTTCGGTGACGGGGAAAGTGTCCCAGTTCAAATACCTGTCAGGCAAGGGGTCGGAGGTGACCAAAGCGTTTTGCGCAACCTGCGGCAGTCCGGTCTATGGCACAAACACGCGCACCCCTGACCACATGACCCTGACACTTGGCACCATGGATGATGCGTCCGGGCTGGGCATTGAAGTTGTTGTTTTCGAGCGGGACAAACCCCACTGGGACCAGCTTGACGAGAACGTCATTTCCTTTCCAGCGCAGCCGGACTGGAAACCGCAAAACTGAACTGAAGCCATCTCAGGCATCGCGCGGCACACCGGCCGGATCCTCGCTGCCACGGTGATATTTAAATGTACCTGTCGATGTTCCGATCACATCACCTGCCGCGTTATAGGCAGTTGCCTCGGTAAATACCACCTTACGCCCTCCGCCCTGCTTGCGGGCAACCACACGCACCACGCCCTGTTTTGCCATGCCCAGAAAATTGGTAGTCAGTGACAAGGTCAGGGATTTGCGCACATTTCCCTGCACCGGGCAGAAACAAATCGCATATCCCGACGCCGTATCCATCAGGGTCGTCAAAACCCCGCCATGCAGAATTCCCGCACGGTTACAGTGATGGTTTTGCACATCAAGTTCGATCACCGCATGGTCTTCGGCCCATTCCACCAACCGATAGCCAAGATGATCCTGCAAGCCGCTACCATGAGCCTGCTCAAAGGCAAGATTATCATTCGAACCGGTCATTTACGGGCCACCTCTGTGATCAAGAATTCCCAAGCTATAACAGAAATCTGCATCGCCCGAAAACAGCGTTGAGTCTCCGCGTCAGATGGCACCAAAGCCCGCCAATCCAATCCTGTTTTTCGCGGAACCGCCTAAGTGTTGCGCGGCGCAACATGGAATAACGTATTATTTTCAATACATTACATATACCGTTCTCCAACCAAGAACGGGATAGCGGTGAAACGAGAATAGTCGCAGGCAGGGGCGTTTGATATTTCTCAAATCACCCCAGACACAGACGATGTCGCAAAGGATTAAAGCCATGACGACGATTGCTTACAAAGACGCAACCAGCATTGAACGTGAAGTCCGTATCGGTTGGTTCACCAGCCTTGTGCGCGCCCTTCAGGTTGCCGTGATCATGAAAGCATCCCAGGCCAAGAACCACGCAGAACTGACTGCGGACTGGAACAAGGCATGGCGTCAGGTTGAGGGTTAATTCCCTTCGTTTGAGGATGGTGCGACGGTCCCTGAATCATCGCACCCTCAAACTGCTTGACGCTTCGGGTTGAACCACCGACAACGGTTCCATGCAAAAGTTTGATATTGTGACCATCCGGCTTTTTGTCGCCATCGTGCGCGCCGGAAGCATCAATGAAGCCGCCCGGCGCGAACATATCGCGACTTCGGCTGTTTCACGCCGCATTGGCGAACTTGAAGCCATGCTGGGCGTCAAACTTTTGCGCCGCCTGCCGCGCGGGGTCGAACCGACCGAAGAAGGCGCGATCTTTGCCCGTTACGGCGAAAAGCTGTTGGGCGACCTGAACCATCTTTCCAATGAATTGCGCGATTTCAACGCCGGTGAAAAGGGCAAAATCTATCTTGCCACTGTTACCTCGGCGATCCTGACCGGCTTGCCGTCCTTTTTGGCCGATTTTGAACGCGATTTCCCACACATCACGGTCGATGTTCGCGAACTGACGTCACGCGAAAGTGCTGAATCCGTGCGTGAAGGTCGCGCTGATCTGGCAATTCTGGCCGATAACAGTCCGCTTGGCAGTCTGGCCCATGATGTATTTTGTGATGATCCGATCTGGGTTGTGACCCCCAAGGGCCACCCGTTAATCCCCAATGCCGACAATCCAAAACCCGTGAAATTCTCTGAAGCCGCGAAATACGACATCATTTCGCTGTTTGAAGGCGGGGTGATTGACGATCTGATTTCAGAGGCCGCAGCCAAATTGAAACTCGACATGCACCCGCACATTCGCGTGGTGCGTTTTGGATCGCTGCGTCAGATGATTGCAGCCGGTCTTGGCATCGGCTTTTTGCGCAAAAGCTCTGTCGCGGGATATCTGGACCATATGAATATCGCCGGCGCCCCAATTGCCGACGACTGGGCCAAACGCCAGTTGCTCATCGCCCATGAGGGTGATGCCAACCTGACCAGTGCGGCACGGTTGTTTCGCGATTACCTTCTGCGAAAATCGGGTGAAACCCGCTTCAAACCGGTTTTGGGTTAATCAAGGCTATTCCTGCTTGTCAGGCGGAACGCTGCGCCCGTTCCGCCCACAAATCCTGTCCGGTCGGACCCAGGGGCACGGCTGTCCCGCCAAACCGTGCGACATGTCGCTCGGCTTCATCCAGAACCAGCCCGGGCAATTCGGACCACTGCCCGATGGGCGGCAGGACCTCGATCATTTCGTTGGGTTTGGCATCGATCAGTTCAGGCAGATCGTCGCGGGCATGCGTCCCGCCACCGGCCAGCATCGGGATAACCATCGTCTGACGGTGTGAAGCAATATCGCGCCAATCGGCAAGCGACGGTGACCCTTCAACATTGCCAATGCAGATTTCCGCCCCGACACAAATCCGGCCCAACCGGTCTGCCAGACACATGGTTTCGGGCAAGGATTGCGTCAAGGTCTTCAGGCCATGCGGTACAAGGAAGACAGAGGTATCTGCAAGATCCCAGTCCCGCTTGCGCGCCGTGGCATGGATCCGCGCGGCAATCATTTCGCTAAAGCCGGGCAGATTGATCGCAGGCGGCAAAATGACACTGTCGCTCAGTCCCGCCTCATGCAGCTTGGACGGCAGTTCTTCGAACACCAGATAGCCTTCGCTAAAGAAAAGCGGAAACACAATCAGGCGGTCGGCATCGCCAGATGCCTTGAGCATTTCAAGCTGATCACTGACCGCAGGCTGGCTTCGCATGTAGCCATGGCTGACCCGACCGTTCCAGTCAGGCGCAATCGTTTTGGCAAGGTCGCCCGCCGGGTCGCCGCCGTTACCGCCGTTGCCATGGGACACCATCATCAGTGTCGGCATTTCGAAATCAGTCATGCCAGTCACCATAATTGCTTACATTAGAGCGTAGTTTGATATACGCGCCATGCAACCGTCTGGATCGCTAGATGACCAGAATGCAGTGAATTTTCAGGGCAAGGCTACTGGACAAGATCCCATCGCGGTTGATCGCCAAAACGATCCTGAATGAATTCGACAAGTAACCGAATACGCGCGGCAAACTGGCGACTGGGCGGATACAGAAGATACAGCGTCAACGGATCGGGTGCATAGTCGCATAGAATGCTCACCAGCCGGCCCGTTTGCAGTTCCGGCCCGGCGATAAAAGTTGGCAGTTCGGCAATACCCAAACCGGCCAGAGCGGCATCGCGCAAAATTTCGGCATTGTTGCAGCAAAAGGTACCATTGACCTGAATGGCCACCGGCCCGTCAGGTCCGGTCATTTTCCAGCGCGCACCGGATGGCAGATTGCCGTAATGCAGACATGGCATACGCGCCAGATCACGAATGTCGGTCGGCTCCCCATGGGTTCTGATAAATTCAGGCGAGACACACAAAACGCGGCGCATCGGCACGATTTCATGATCAATCAGGGCAAGGGTATCGGTCGGTCGACTGATGCGCACGGTCATGTCAAACCCGTCTGCGACCGGGTCAATAAAGTGATCATCAAGGGTCAAATCGACGCGAATATCCGGATATGCCCGCGCAAAATCAACCAGTGCCGGTCCCAGATGCAGCGTGCCAAAGGACATTGGGGCATTGATCCTGATATCGCCTGAGGGGCGATCACGATGTTCACGAATGGAATCCTCGGCATCGCCAAGATCCGCCAGAATGACTTTGGCCCGCTGATAAAAAGCCTGACCACTGGGCGTGACAGATACCTTGCGCGTTGTGCGGTTCAGCAACTGAACCCCAAGATCATCTTCAAGGGCGGCCACCGCCCGATTGACCTGGGAACGTGATTGCCCGATGGCACGTGCGGCGGCGGCGAAGCTGCCTTCTTCCACCACGCGCACGAAATTCTGCAAACTGACCAGTTTATCCACGGCCTTTATTCCCGTTTACGCCTTATTGAGCCTTGATTGTTGCATATAGTGCAACACAATGGCGATTATTACACGAATTGTCTCCTTTGTTGAAAAGGGTATTCTGCCTCCAACAACAGACACCCTCATGGAGGTAGACCATGCTTATCAAGGTAGATGCAGACACCCGTGGCCGTGCCCAGTTTGGCTGGCTGGATTCCAATCATACCTTTTCGTTCGGGCATTATTACGATCCGAACCGCATGGGCTGGGGCCCGCTGCGTGTGATCAATGAAGACCGGGTGATTCCCGGTGCCGGTTTTGACACCCATGGCCACAAGGATATGGAGATCATTTCCTATGTTCTTGATGGTGCCCTTGAACACAAGGACAGCATTGGCAACGGATCTGTAATTCGCCCTGGCCGACTGCAGCGCATGACGGCGGGCACCGGTATCCGCCATTCCGAATACAACCATTCGAAAAGCGATCCTGTGCATTTCCTGCAAATCTGGATCATCCCCGAAGCTGCGGGTCTGGAACCGGGATATGAGGAAAAGGAGATCGCCCGGCATGACACCGGATCAGGCCTGACCCTGATCGGGAGCCGTGATGGTCGTGAAAACTCGATCACCATTCACCAAAACGTCGATCTGTACGTTGCCCATCTGAGCGACGGTGAGACAGCAAAACACAACATCGCAAAAGGCCGGATCGCGTGGATACAAGTCGCACGCGGCAATCTGACTGTGAATGGCGAAACCCTTAATGCCGGTGACGGTGTGGCCATCAAAGAAGAAGACGAAATCATCTTTGCCGATGCCAGCAACGCCGAAGCCCTTTTGTTTGACATGGCGGCCTGATGTTGACGGTTGGGCTTCTGACCTGACCGGTGGCAGCAGCCACCCTTGTCTTCATGGCGATTGCAGTCTCAACCCATGTGCCAGCTGGCTCATTCTGGAACGACGGCGGATTTGAAAGGTCCCTGATGTGGGGTCTACCTACCCTGTCAGTCGTCATTCAGGACCGCGGAATTCAGGGCGGCGGAAAATTCTCGGTGGATCGCAAGACTGGTCGTGAATTCCAGTAATCACGTCATTTTCGTGAACATTCTTAACGGGCTGCCTCAGGTGCAGCCCGTTTTGCTTATGTGTCTCCCCATTTGGGGATATTGCCAAAAGCAGAAAACCGCAAAGATAGCGACCGTCACCACATTTACCCGTCTACAGTTCAACCCGGTAACCGCTCATGAATGTCGCATCACCCAGAAACAGCCAGAATGATATTGAAATCGCCAATGGCCTGCGCCGTTGCAAGGGCGACAATGCCGATGGCAAGCAAAACGCAGAGAAGCGCTTTTTGCTGGTCGATGACAGCATCGAACTGCGTTTCTCGGTCCGCCGGATCTTGCGTAGCGCAGGTGCCAAACACATCGACGTCGCGGACAATGGTGAAACTGCGCTTAAGATGTTGGCTGAGGCCGGGCGCAAACAGGCCCCCTATGACGTGGTCATTATGGATTACATGATGCCGGGCATGTCGGGCATCGAAATGCTGTATGAAATAAAGCGCCGCGAAATCAAGAATGCCGAAGGCACACGCAAAATCATGCTGACCGGCTTCTATAACGCTGAACTCAACACAGAAGCCAAATCCGTTGGCGCATCAATCGTGCTGAGCAAACCGTGTGATGCGGCCAGTCTTTCGGCCGCGATCTCCTAGACAACGTCAAAAGAAATGTCGCACAACGCATCGATCATATTTGTTGATGATGACCCCTATGTTCTGCGGGGCTTGCGACGACGCATGCTGTCACGGCGTCCGAATTGGAAAATGCGCTTCTATGAAAGTGCGCAACAGGCGTTGTTGGGACTGGAACAACAGCCAGCAGACGTCGTTATCTCCGACATGCGCATGCCGTCGATGGACGGGGCGGAGTTCCTGCGGATCGTCGCAGAACGGTGGCCTCAGACATCGCGCATTCTGTTGTCTGGCTTTGCCGATCAAACCGCCATTCAGAATGGCGCTGCCGCCACCCATCATTTCCTGGCCAAACCCTGCAGCGATAGCAACATCATTCAGGTCGCCGAGCGCGGCCTGATCATGAACATATATCTGCGCGACCCGTATCTGGTTAATCTGCTTTCCATCGTTCCTGGCCATCTGATCTGGCCAACGACCTTTCGTCGCCTGCATTCGATACTGCAATTCAGCGGTCCCAGCAGCCAGGCCGAACTTACTGCTTTCGCAAAGGACCACCCGGCATTAACGGCGCTGGCCAATGAGCTTGCCCAGCGTGAACAACTCATCCCCGGGGATAGCCATCACAGCTTCATCAAACTTCTTGAAATCTTGGGCATCGAAACCATCAAGGCGCTGTGTGTGCTGTGGTGCGAGATGGGACAACCTGACAATATTGATGGCAAGCAGATCAGTGTTAACCTTCACCGTCCCCTTGTCCTTGGCTTGATGGCAGCCGAGATTGCCCGACTTCGCAACCTTGAACCGAACTCCGTCGATCAGATCCGTGCCGCTGCCCTTCTGTGTCACATCGGCGATGCTTTCACCGCCCGCGCCGTGCCCGACAAACACACGGCCAGCCGCCATCTTGCAGACGTCGATAATTGCGACATCATATCAGCTGAAATCAGTGAAATGGGTTTTGCCCATCCGGCTGTGTCAGCATGCCTGTGTGCCCGTTGGGGCTTTTCCCATCAGATCATTGAAAACATCGCGTTTCATCACCGACCAGAAGCGGCCCCGACTGCAAATTCCGAAAGCCTTCTGATTGTCTATGCCGCACAATATTTTGCCCGCAAGACAGGTATTGATGGTGCAGCATGGGCACAAAAATATGATCTGGCAGGCAGCTATATCACCAAATGCGGCGCTGGCACCGAATGGCCCGTCTGGGAACAGGCCTGCGCCGAGAAACACGTCTTGCTGAAACGTGCCAAACACGGGGCCATCTGGCAGGGCGCATCCTGAAATCAGGTGGAGACAAACGATTTGCCCGAAACATGGCTGGCAAAGACGGTTGGGTGTTTCAATCAGCGATTTCGGTTACTTACCGCAACAGGCTGCTAAGGTCGCTGGGCCCGTCAAGAAGATCTGCATTGGTTTTATCCATGGTTGCCTGATCGGGTTTGGGCAACCGAATGATGAATTCTGCACCGTCGGCATAGTCCGCTGATAATGTCAGGTCACCGTTGAAATCATCCTGAATAAGCTTGCGGCAAATCGGCAACCCCTGACCGGTGCCGACCCCCCTTTCCTTGGTGGTAAAGAAGTAGTCGAAAATGCGTTCCTTAATTTCTTGTGGCACGCCGGACCCGTTGTCACGCAAACGGATATAGACATTGTCATCATCCGAATGAACCGCCAGTTCAATCCGGCCGCGTCGCTGTCCACTTTCACGAATGGACTGGGATGCATTGACGATCAGATTAATCAGCGCCTGCGACAGATGGTTTCTGCGGCCACTGACTTCAGTAACATCCGTTTGCATGACAACATCCAGATCAGCGATATGCTTGACCTGGTTTCGGGTCAGGGTAACGGCAGTCTCAATTTCCTCTGAAATCGAAATCAGCTCGACCGCATCGGTCGTTGGATGGGCAAACTTGCGAATGCCCCGGACAATCTCGGCAATCCGGTTAAGACCCTGAATGCTTTCATCAATCGCCATGGGTACTTCTTCGGTGATGAAGTCGACCTTGTCTTTTTCAAGATTAAGCCGCGGCGGTTCGTTTGGATCCTTGCGCTCAATCGCCCCGACAAGATCGGAAAAGCTGTCTGACAGGAACTCAAGGTTGTTCTGGATATATTGCGCCGGTGTGTTGATTTCATGGGCAACACCGCCTGCCAGCGTCCCAAGGGCGTGCATCTTGGCGTAGTCGGCGGCTTCCTCGATCACTTCCTGTTCCTGGCGCGCCTTCTGGGCGGCCATATCCGCCGCAAAAATCTTCTGACGCTGCCGAATCATGAACCCGCCAAGGGCGACCATGACAATCACACCAACAAAGAACAGATAGGAAAGAATCTGAATGTCACGCTTCACGACCGAAATATTGTTGGCGTTGTATACAGAGACAAAGTTGGTGGTCCGCACCACAGCCTGCTGCAAATCCTCGTTCATCGGCTCAAGCAAGCTATACAACACGGTCAGTTTTTCTTCGGGATCATTGATCACCGCAATCGCAGCGTCGATCTGGTCGATCTGGACTTCCAGCTGTTTGATTGCTTCAGCAACTTCCGGCACCGTAAAAAGGATCTCGAACCCGTCGCCATCGCGCAGCAAGTAGACGCGGCTGACCAGAATCTCATATTCCAGCAACACCTCATCGACCGCATCATCAGTCAAACCAACCCGACCGAGTGCTGCCTCGATATCGCGCTGAACAACAAGAAACTGACGCTGAACCTGGAAAACCGCCCAAACGAAATTTTCGCGGTACTTGAAGCGCTCATCGTCAAGCTGACGGACGATGGCGGTGGAAAAAACGCCATAAAGCGCAACAAACAGGACCAATGCGATAAACATGGCCCTGCCTGACGTCTTGAAAAAGAACGACTTAATTCGCTGCATCAACCGACTTTACCTGCCAGACGGAATAAGCCCAATAAGTATCAGTCTGAAATTGTTCATCGGCATCATAGGGAAAGATCACCCAGAACGGTCCCTTTTCGCGTACCGACATCTCCCCGCCATTCAGATGATAGGCCAGAATGGCACCATCTTCACGCAGGACATTGGCCGGTACCATGACGCTGTAATCATTGAGTGCTGAAACACGAACGGTTTCTGCGTTCAGACCATAGGTATCAAACAGCAGATCAAACGCCACACCCCGAAATGTCTGTACGCCGTCGGTCCACTCGGTCGAGGTGCTGATTTCAGTGGCCTGCAAATCCATCAGTTCCTGAAGGGTGACTTGAACCGTCTTGCCATCGGCCCTGGTCATCGAAAGCATGCTGTCTGCCCATGCCGGACCTGCAAAGAAACCAAACAATGCGACCGCAACAACGATCCGTTCAAGTGCACTTTTCATCATCGTTCTCATGCTCCATCACATGCATATACAGAGTGGTCGCCAGCTAACGTTTTTCAATCCCGGATTACCGGAAATTTGACGACATATTGATCAGCCTGACGCCCGAAGCGACGTCATTGCAGTTTCTTCCCACTGTTCGAGCGGAACCGGTGCGCCAAGATGAAACCCCTGTAGTTCGGTTATACCGTAAACCTGAAGTTTTTCTGCCACTTTCGAGCTTTCAATCCCCTTGGCCGAAATCGAAAGACCCATTTTCGAACAGACCTGTGCAATCCATTCGACAAAGGCATCATCAAGGAAATCGGTCATGATGCCGCGCACCAGATTGCGATCAAGCTTGATCCCGGCGAACACTTCCTGACGCAGCAAATGCAGCGAGTTGTTGCCCGATCCGAAATCATCAATCAAAAGTCCGATGCCGCGCTCGCGCAAGCGCGCTGCACTTGCCAGCATTTCAAGATCATTGGGCAACAGTTGTTTTTCGGGAACTTCAAAGGACACATTCACACCGCGCATCCGCATCTTTTCGTAAAACCGGATGATCAGTTCAAAGAATTGCGGCGTCTTGAGCGAAAAGGCCGACAAATTGACCGCAATATTGGCCTGGTCGCCCAGAAGCGCACTATAACGTGGCGCCTGATCGACCATGATCGCCATCAACTGGCTGCCAAGACGGTTGATGACCGGATTGTCCTCGCAGGATTCGATGATCTCGTCGATCCCGAATTCCTTTTCAAGCGACGGCATGCGACACAAAATTTCTGCACCGCACAGACCAAGATCACTTGCGCGGAAACGCGGCTGCAAAACGGTATGGAAATCAGCGCGATCAATCGCATTGTTGACCATATGGGCCGACGGACCGATCGGCATGCTTTTGACGCCAAGATCGGTTTTCAGAATACGATCAATCGCCTCCTTGAGCGTCGCGACCGAAACCGGCTTGGCCAGCACACGGGATACCATCGCCTGATTGATGGCCTCGCGCAAAGACAGGCTTGAAACATTGCCTGACAATAGCATCCGATGGATGTTCGGCGCCAGACGCGCTGCCTGCTTAAGGAACGTAATGCCATCAAGGGCGGGCATCACCAGATCGGCAATGATCAGATCGGTCCGCGTGTGGTTCTGCGCAAGCCAGCCCAGTGCCGCCTGCCCATCCGTGTAGGTCACGAATTCAAAGCACCCCGACAGAGTACGACGTACCGCTGCGAGCAACTTTTCATCATCATCGACCATCAGAATGACGGGGCGCTGTATCTCAACCTGATCTTGCACAGGACTTCTCCGAACGCGGATTACCGCAAAAACCATCTCAGTCAGCCATGCAAAAATGCGCCGTCGACGCACAGCAGGCTTTGAAGCGTCGAAGATTAGTGTCAGACTGCCATTCTCCGACATCCCCATTTGTGGAGGGCAGTTTTAATGACGGCCAACAAGTTGGTCCGACTTGCATTTGTTGATGATGACGAAAACCTTCTGTCGTCCCATCGCCGCAATTTTGCCCGTCTGCGCCCGGACTGGGAGGGTGTCTTTCTCAATGATCCGATTGCCGCACGCGATGCCATTACGGCAGATGCTGATATCGCGGCTGTCATCCTTGATATTCACATGCCCGGCATGACCGGACTTGAACTTGCCGCAGAGCTGCGCAAGGCACGCAAGGACCTGATCATCTTGATGCTTACCGGGTATGCTGATCTGCAATCAGCACTGCTTGCGGTAAACGAGCTGGGCGTGTTTCGCTTCTATCCAAAGCCGACCATGCTCGAAACGATGCTCGATGACATCGACGCTGAAATCAAAAGCCGCCTTGGCCAAAACGAGGATACCCTGCCAACGGAATTCCTTGATCTGTTTGAGCTGGGCGTGATTGCCGTTGATGCGGACCTTAATATCCTGCACCTGAATGCGCAGGGGGCTGATGTATTGCGTCGATCATCCCTGGTGCGATCAGGTTCACAAGGGCAGCTGATCATTGATCCAAACCCCGAAGGACTAGCTGGCTTCTTGTCACCGCAGGGCAAGACTGTGCCGCGCAGTCATCAAAGTTTTTCGCTTGAACGTGATGGTGAAAAACTCTCGCTTCTGATCCGTCGGGTCCCGAAAAAAGCCGATGGCAAACAAAGCTTCATGATCATTCTGGTTGATCCGGCCAAGCAGCGCCCGCCCGCCATTGACGATCTGATGGATCTGTTTGGCCTGACCCGTTCTGAAGCCAAGCTGACCCAGAAACTTGCCGAAGGTCTCGCCCTTGATCAGGCCGCCGAACTTGTGGGGATTTCACATAGTTCCGCGCGCACATACCTTAAGACGATCTTTTCGAAAACCGGTGTCAACCGCCAGCCCCAGCTGATGAAAACCGTGCTTTCAAGCATTCCATCCTTACGCTAACGCGCTGTAACTTCGACCTTAAATCTGACCTTGCAGCCAAGGACACATGCCATAAAAACTTGAAAATGCCGCCAATACATCTACCCTGAGTTATGAAACATCAGGGATGATGCATGTTGGGGTGGGCATCGGGTTTGATCAGGAATACCGACATATCAGAACCGCCGCGGGCCTTGATTTGGCCTCGCTCTGCCTATGACGGATTTGCCAAACGCGCCTGTGACCTGATCCTTGCCGGGCTTGGATTAATCCTGCTTTCGCCGGTTCTGGTTGCCATTGGTGTGTTGCTGTTCGGGTTGGGCTTTAACAAACCGCTTTTTCTTCAAAAACGCGTTGGCCAGCACGGTCGGACCTTTGTCATTTTCAAGTTCAGAACCCTGCGCAACAGGACCTGTCGTAAGGTTCCCCCGCCGATACTTCGTGGTTCAAAAAGGTTCACATTGATGTTGCGCCTCAGCGGTCTTGATGAATTGCCGCAACTCATAAACGTGCTGAAAGGCGAGATGTCGCTGGTCGGGCCGCGCCCGCACAGCCTTGTCGATGATCACAACTTTACTGCGCGCATCGCGGGCTACGCCGATCGGCTGGCAATCAAACCGGGTATGACCGGCTGGGCACAGGTTCAGGGCTGGCGTGGCCCGGTTTGTAACGAGGATCATTTACATGCGCGCATTACCTGCGACCGCCAGTATATCCGGCGTCAAAACCTTCTGTTTGATGGCTTCATTCTGATCCGAACGCTTGCTTTGCCTTTCAAAACATCGGGGCATTCCGCGCCGTGGCAACGGCCCTGTCATGGGCTGGAACCCTGCCTTCATTGCGACCGGCGGCAGGTTTGATGCACAGATACTTCCTGCCCGTTGCACTTGTTTTGGCAATCACGCCTGGCGCTGCGCAGGCGATGGATCAGCCCGATGACCCCGGCGGCATTCGGATCGGTCGCCTCTTGGCCACACCATCGCTTGGTACCGGCGCGCGATATGACAGCAACATCTTTCAAAGCGATGCCAACCCGACCAGCGATGTCATCACAACCCTGACCCCGCGCCTGACCCTGCAAGGCGACTGGCGGGTTTTTCATCTGCATCTTTCTGCGGGTGGCGAGCTTGGCTTTTTTTCGGACTCTTCGGCCGACGATTATCAGGATGCCACTGTCGAGATTGCGGGCAATGTCGAACTGGGCACCACTTCGATAGAGGGCGGGATTGATGTCAAACGCAGCCATGACGCGCGGGGTAGCAACGATGTTCCGACAAGTGCGACCGAACCTGTGATCTATCGCGATGTCCGTGCGCAAATCGGCGGCCGCCATGTGACCAACGGCCTGCATTACGAATCACAGTTTTCGCTGCGCCGTCTGGCGTTCGAGGACAGCACGGCGCGCAACGGATCGCATATCCGCAATGATGACCGTGATCGTCTTGAACTGCGCGAAACCCTGCGTGTTCTCTGGCCACTTGATCTTGGCCGCGAAGCCTATGGCGAAGTCACATTCAACCAGCGCCAATATGACCGTATTCCCGATGATGGCGGGCGTGTTCGCGATTCTTCTGGCTATCAGCTCCTTGGTGGTATCCGCCTTGACCTGACCGATCTGATCCGCGCTGATCTGGCTGCAGGATGGATGAGCCAGACCTATGCCGACCCGGCCTTTGGCGACATCGCCGATTATACGTTGCGTGGTGATTTTGACTGGTCGGTCACCCGTCTGACCAACATCACGTTCAATGCTGCGCGTACCGTGCGCGAAACCACCCAAACCGGGGCCAGCGGCATTCTGGCCCTTGAAGCAGGGGCGGCCATTTCCCATGAACTGCGCCGGTGGCTAAGCCTTTCAATCAACGCTGCCTACAGCTCTGAAAACTATCAACAGACCACGCGGCGCGACACCATCACGCAGTTGGGGTTTGGTATAGGCTATGACCTTAATCGCTTTGCACAGATCGAAGGCGGCATTGCCTATGACCAGCGAAACTCAAACAGCTCTGGTGAGGATTATGAACGCCTGCAAAGCCACCTCCGCCTCAAGCTGGAGATGTAAATGACCAAAAAAGCGCACCGATCCATTTCCCGGCTCCCACAACTTTATGCCGCCCTTGTCATGCTGATGACCATGGTGATGGTCCCGATGGCAGCGGCGCAAACCATTTATGTCATGGATAGTGGTGATACAGTGCGCGTCACCGTGTTTGGCGAACCGGACCTGTCTGGCGAATTCAAGGTCGATGCCATGGGCAGGTTAAACCTTGCACTGATTGGGCAAGTTGATGTTCGCAACCTCACCACCGATCAGGCCCGTCAGAAAATCCATGATGCCTATCAGGATGGCTATTTGCGTCATCCCGATATTGCGGTCGAAATCATCGCCTTCCGCCCGTTTTTCATCATGGGGGAGGTCAATCAGCCGGGTTCCTATGACTATGTACCGGGCATGAATGTGCTCAATGCCATCGCAATTGGTGGCGGGCTGAGCTATCGCGGCGATGAAGATGATATCGAAATCCTGCGCGGTCATGACGCATCCCGCGTCGTCATTCCGGCAACGCTCGCCACCATCGTCATGCCCGGTGATATCGTACGCGTGGCAGAAAGATACTTCTAAGTCACTACGATTTGGCGAATTTGCAGTATAATCGACTATGATTTTTCGATCAAAACGCAGGGGTTTTAGAACCACTCGATATATCGTCGGATTTTCTGCCATTTTGCAGATCTGGCATCTTTACCTTTGCCCGTTTTCCATGATGAAATCGCGATCACGCCATCATTAGGGTCAGAACCTTGATGGCAAACCGATAAACTCAAAAAGCCTATTTTGCCCCACGCAACGGAGTTCACGAAACATGTCCGGGAAAACAGAAACGCGCCATGGCGGACGCATTCTGGTCGATCAACTGGCCCTGCACGGGGCCGAACGCGTCTTTCTTGTTCCGGGCGAAAGTTACCTCGCCGTGCTTGATGGCCTTGTCGATCATCCCGACATGGAACCGATCATCTGCCGACAGGAAGGTGGTGCTGCCATCATGGCAGAGGCCTATGGCAAGCTGACCAACAAACCCGGTATTTGCATGGTCACCCGTGGTCCGGGTGCCACCAACGCATCAGCCGGCGTGCATGTCGCCCATCAGGACAGCACACCGATGATCCTGCTGGTCGGGCAGATCGGGCGCGACATGGTTGATCGCGAAGCGTTTCAGGAAGTCGATTACCGCAAAATGTTCGAACCGCTTGCCAAGTGGGTCGGACAGATTGATGACATCAACCGCATCCCGGAATATATCAGCCACGCCTATCACATCGCGACATCCGGTCGCCCCGGCCCGGTGGTTCTGGCCCTGCCCGAAGACATGCTGTCTTCAAGCACCGATGTTGCCGACGCCAAACCCTATGTCCCGGTCGAGGCCAAAACAGCGCCTGAAGATGTCTCTCGCTTCCGTGATGCTCTTGCGAAATCCGAAAAGCCGGTCATGATCGTTGGCGGGGGTGGCTGGACTCGCGAAGCGACTGAAAACCTTAAATCGTTTGCACTTCGTAACAATGTGCCGATTGCGACAAGCTTCCGTTGTCAGGACTATATCCCCAACACGCATAGCCACTTCATTGGTGATGTCGGCATCGGCATCAATCCGAAGCTGGCCGAATTCATCAAGGACAGTGATCTTGTGATTTTGGTCGGCTCGCGCATGGGGGAAATGACCAGCAGCGGCTATAGCCTGCTTGATATCCCCTGCCCGCAACAGAAACTCGTCCATGTTTACAGCGGGCCGGATGAACTGGGCCGGGTCTATCGCCCGGATGTCGCAATCAATGCGTCCCAGCGATCCTTCCTGCGTGCGATTGCCATGATGGAGCCGGTGGATGGATCGGCCCGCGACGAGATGATCGAAACAGCACACGCCAATTACATCGCCTTTTCGACCCCGGTCGAAACACCCGGTGATGTCAAAATGGCCCATGTGGTGGCGGAACTGCGCGAAAAGCTGCCCGATAATGCGATTGTCACCAATGGGGCGGGCAACTATGCCGCCTTTTTGCATCGCTTCTTCCGCTACCGGGAATACCGCACCGAACTGGCACCGACCTCGGGCTCGATGGGCTATGGCCTCCCGGCCTCGGTCTCGGCCAAGCTTGCCCATCCAGATCGTCCGGTGGTCTGTCTTGCCGGTGACGGGTGTTTCTTGATGCATGGGCAGGAATTTGCCACCGCCGTGCAATATGGCGCAAATATCATCACGCTGGTGGTCAATAACGGCATGTTTGGTACCATCCGCATGCATCAGGAACGCAACTATCCCGGTCGTGTTTCCGGCACCGAACTGCACAACCCGGATTTCGCCGCCTACGCCAAGGCCTTTGGCGGATATGGCGAAACCGTCACCAAAACCGCGGATTTCGGCCCGGCCTTTGACCGCGCTGTTGCCTCCGGCAAACCGGCGATCCTTGAAATCCAGGTGGACCCACAGGCACTCACCCCGGTCAAAACCCTTGATCAAATCCGCGCAGGCACCTAAAGAATTCTTGATTGTTTCGAAAATGCAATAAGCGGGATCAGCGTTTGGGAATGCTGATCTCGCCGCTTTCCAGTCCTGCTTTCAGGGCATCAACGGCAACGGCCAGCTTTTCGTCAACGACATGCAGATAAGCCGTCCAGTCCGAAAGCTTGGAAAGCTCTTCCTTGCCATCGGAAATGCCGCGCAAACCAATCAGCGGCACATCAAACTTGTGGCACGCCCGCAGGATGGCAAAGCTTTCCATATCAACCATGTCTGCATCAATCACGTCGTAAGCTGCGCCTGACACCACATTGGCCCCGGTCGACAAACGTGCTTCGGGAATGCCTGGAATGCGCAACGCCATCTCGATCTCGGCGGGCAGATCAACAAACGGCGTGCAGCCCTTCTCAAAGCCCAGAACCGATGCATCCATATCGCGATAGGATACCGATACCGCCTGATAAACCTCGGCCTGCTCCAACGTGCGCGACCCGGCCGACCCCAAGGTCACCACAAGATCAGGCAAATCACCCGCCAACTTCAATTCGGTCAACGCAGCCGTCAGATTGATCGCAGCCTCCACCGGCCCAACCCCGATCATGAGCGGCGTGAACCGCTCCTTGAGGTAATCCCCATACTCCGCCGGTGCCGCCATACAAAACAGCACGTTATGACCAGAAAGATTGTGAAGGTAGCCGCGCATAATCCTAATCCCGAATTTCGAATGATTTCGGGAAGATTAAACACCCATGCCGGAAATACCAGCACAAACAGGGCTATGATTTTGGGGAGATTTGGCGCACCCGACAGGATTCGAACCTGTGGCCTTCGCCTTCGGAGGGCGACGCTCTATCCAGCTGAGCTACGGGTGCGCAATATGTGGGGCCATGACTGGGATATGTGGCCCGAGTGCGATGGGTGATACAGGTTTTGGCCTGAACGGGCAAGGGTTTTCGAACCTGTTTGGCACCTTGGTCATCACCGATCCCGGTTAAGGTAACCTTGGCAGGTTCCGGCTGCAATCAGCTTTCGACATCGCGGCGTTCATATGGGTCACGCACCACCCAT
The DNA here is from genome assembly GCF_002295455.1 of Thalassospira sp. UBA848. Taxonomy (NCBI): domain Bacteria; kingdom Pseudomonadati; phylum Pseudomonadota; class Alphaproteobacteria; order Rhodospirillales; family Thalassospiraceae; genus Thalassospira; species Thalassospira sp. UBA848. The sequence goes on from NZ_DBGS01000005.1 coordinate 24,021, forward strand.
GTGCCGTTCCATTCGCGGTCCTGTTCACGCCTCTCAAGGCGTTCCATCCGGTTCATCATCAGCTGGGCGGCAAAGTCGCTGTCATCAAATTCCATGACTTCTTCATACAGCGGGCGGGCGGCATCGAAATTGCCATCGCGATAATGTGCCATGGCGGTTTCATATTTGCTGCGCCATTCGCGCCGTTCATCGGAAAGCTGTCCACCGGGGGCCAGGACTTCGTAAAGGAAGACAACCTTTTCCGTACCCAGCAGCACCACATGATCCAGATCGCGCATCTCAACCTCGCCCGATGCCATGCTGGCGGTTTCGTGGGACGCGAGAATTTGCGTGCCATAAACCCGGTTGGCCTTTTCAAGGCGGTTGGCGTAGTTCACGCAATCGCCAACCACGGTATAGGCGCGGGACTTATCCGTGCCGATGGAACCAACCACGACCTCGCCAGTCGCAATGCCAACACGGATTTCAAGGCCATGATCACCGATCAGATCGGCATATTTGGTCTTAAGCGCGTTAAAGCGCGCGACCTGTTCAAGGGCTGCCTGACAGGCATGCTTGGCATGCGCCCCTTCGCCGCAGAAGGGCGGGCCCCAGAAGCCAATCACCCGGTCGCCGACAAAGTTGTCGATAATGCCGCTTTGATTGGCGATCGGTTCAGTCATCGCGGTCAGATAGTCATTGAGGAAATCGACAAGTTTTTCGGGCGGGGTATGTTCGGCCAGCCAGTCAAACCCGGTCAGGTTCACGACACTGACCGTCATCACGCGCTTTTCGGAATTCTCAAGCGCGGTTTCCTGATTGATAAGATTATTGATGACTTTCGGATCGACATATTTGCCAAACCGTTCGCGCATCCGAAACCGCACACGAAGTTCGCGGGTCATGCGGTTAAAGGCATCGGCCATGCGGCCAAAATCACCCTTGGTGCTGAATTCAAGCTTGGTATCAAGCTTGCCCGATTGAACGGAGTTAAGCGCATTGGTCGTCTTGCGCACGGCAATCACCACCGCATGCGCCATGTAATAGGCCAGCGAGATACCGATAATCACGGCAGCCAGCATCATGATGAATTCGGCCTGAATCAGGAAATCTTCACGCTTGGAAACGTTTTCCACCGTGTCGGCGGCGTAATCTTCAAGCAGGCGAATTTCGTTGCGCAGGTTCAGCACGATAATCCGGTGCAGGCCGCGCACGGTTTTTTCCTGCGCCCCGGCATCGGGAAGATTGCCCTCGCTGACCTGATCAAGCAGCCGTTCAACACCAAGGGAAAACTGTGCCGACACATCAGCGAATTCACGCATGCGCACATCAAGATCAAGTAGTACGCCTTCGTCAAAATGACCAGATGCCTGCGCCCGACCAAGGGCCGCAAAGGTAAAGGATTTGCGAAACGCCTGTTCGATCTGGGTTTGCTTGGCTTCGATTTCGATTTCGAGACCATTCAAAAGCGATGTCTGCGGCCCGTCGCGTTCGACCACGCGCATGTATCGGTCAATCAGTGAAATCTGTTCAAGCTGGCGCGCACGAACATCCGAAAGCGAGTCCTTGACCGGCGTGACATAGCGCGACACCGCTTCAAGATCGCCATTGATGCCAAGGGACTGGATCACGGAGAACCCGGTGGCCACGACGAGCCACACGACAAAAAAGGCCGCGACACCCAGGAACTTCGCCCGAATGGTCCTTAGCATGCCGGTCCTGATCCTCCGGTTAAGTGATGGTGCACCGTCAAACGCTGCTTGGCATATCGGAACGAAACAGCGGTTCGACAACCCGCATAATGCATTGCAACTGCAGGGTCAGGACCCGTCAATATGCTTGCAGTGGTCTGCAAAATTTGTGCGGATACGCAAAGCAAGATCGCAGGGATATATTTATATTTCAAGATTTTGCGACAAAGTAGCGGTGCAAATTTTACTGATCCGAAGGACAATCGCTATCTATGCAATCTTCTGCGTCAAAGTCCTCGACCGGGCATTAGCCCGCTCTTCGAACATTTCCTAGTATTTCGCATAGATAGCGATTGCCACTGTAACCATATTGACGGGTCCTGACCCTTGAAAAGGCTACCTGATCATGCATTGGTGGTCAAAACGCAATCAGTTAATGGTGCAGGAATAATTTTGATCGGTTTGCCCACCCATCACCCAACGCCGGATATCCTCGATCGCCACCGGCCCGTTCAGATCCCGCAGCAGCATGTGATAACCCGCCCGATAGAGGCAGCGATGATAGGCAGGCAGACCAAGGCTTGAGAGTTCATCATCAAGGGCCACAACCGCATCGGGCGGGATCACCTGATCCTGCACGCCCGACAGCAAAAGGGTCGGCACTGAAATGTCGCGGGCACGAATGCGCGCCAGATCCATGATATCCGCAACCCCGGCGATCAGATCGACCCGAACGGCGGACATCATGTATGGATCACGCGAAAGCCGACGCAGCATTTCGATATTGTCCGACGGCCAGATATCAAGCCCCTGCCCGGTCAGCGGCAACCATGGCAGGCTGTGCGACATGATCGAAAGCGGAGCTGTCTGATACCACGGCATCATATCGCGGTTCCAAACTGCGGGTGCCACCAGAACCAATCCATCCATCAAATGCCCGCGGGTGGCAGCGGTAATGATCGCCACCGCCCCGCCCATCGAATTGCCGAGAAGATAAACCGGCGTATCGGGGTAGCGTGCACGCAGCAGGGTCAAAACATCGCTGGCATCATTGACCAGGCTTGCCGCCCCGGCCCAGAACGGGCGCGACGGGCTTCGACCAAAGCCCCGCTGATCAAAGGCATAAATGGCAATCCCGCTTGGGCCGATCTGCTCGCCCAACTCCATGAAGGCATTGGCATAATCGCCCATCCCGTGCAGACCAAGGATCACCGCATCGGGATTTTCAAGATCACCCCAACTTTGCAACGGCAGCTCCGTCCCGTCAGCCGCAACAAAAACATCTGGTCCAAGCACGGTCTGGGCAATCGGTGGCCCCGCCGAGCGAACGGTCGGCGCACAGGCGCCAACCATCCCGGCAAGCAAAAGCATGGCACAAAGGCGAAAAACGGGACGCAAAAAACACGCTGACAAGACGGTGACCAACCCTACGTAGGAAACAGGGACACTCAATGAAGATCATAATGCGTTCGCCCGCAAGGTATTGTCACACATTACATATTCCAGGCAGGCAGACGGGTTATTGACGAAATTCTGGTTTAAGGTTTAACCAATCGGCCCAATCTAGTAGAACTACAGCAGGTTCAGCGGGTTTTTTAATCCAATGACAGATGCAGACATTGGTTATTTTGCCTTGTTGCCATAACGATCGTTCCACACGTTTTCCAACGAAAGGATACGACCATGAGCATGAAAGAAGCTTACGAGAAAAAACTGGAAGCACAACTCAACGAGTGGAGTGCCCAGATTGACAAGCTTAAGGCGCAGGCTGATTTGGCGGAAGCCGACGCACAACTGCAATATCAGAAACAGGTCCAGGAACTGCGCGCCATGCAAGACGAGGCCGAGCAGAAGCTCCGCGAATTGCAGCAATCAAGCGATGACGCCTGGAACGACCTGAAGGCGGGCATGGATAACGCTTGGGACTCGATTGAAGCCGCGATGAAGGCGGCTTCCAACAGGTTCAAGTAATCAAGCGGTTCAAAACGTAATCACACAAAACCCCGCAAGTTTTCTTGCGGGGTTTTGTATATCTCGCCAAATCAAAGACCAGGTTCAGGCCGTCAGGATCACGCAGCCTTGCCCGCGCGTTCCTTGTTGTTGTCACGCGTCAGCATCAGGAAGATGTCCTCAAGGTCGCCTTCCTCGGTCGACAGGTCCTTGATCGCCAGGCCACAGCCGTGAATCGCTTCAAGGATTTCCGCCATCTGCGTGTTGCTGGGGCGGTAATGAAGGGCGATCTGGTTTTCCGATTTAAGCTCCGCACCCCAGGGCGACAGAGCTTCGGGTACTGCGTTCAGTTCGTTGTTCACGGTCAGAATCAGCGTCTTGTGATCAATCCGGCGCAGCAGGCTGCGCTTGTCTTCATGGGCAATCACGTTGCCCTGATTGATGATCGCGATCTCGTCACACAGTTCTTCGGCTTCTTCAAGATAATGCGTGGTCAGGACGATGGTCACACCCGCCGCGTTCAGTTCCTTGACGTAAGCCCAAAGCTGCTGGCGCAGTTCGATATCGACACCGGCCGTCGGTTCATCAAGGACCAGTACGGGCGGTGTATGCACCATGGCCTTGCCGACCAGAAGACGGCGACGCATCCCGCCCGACAGCGAACGGGCATACGAGTCTGCCTTGTCTGCCAGGCCAATGGCGGCCAGAATCTCGTCGGTGCGGCGTTCGGGTTTGGGCACGCCATAGAGGCCGGCCTGCAATTCCATCACCTGACGCGGGGTGAAAAATGCATCAAGGTTCAGTTCCTGCGGCACAATCCCGATGGAACAGCGTGCTGCACGCATCTGGGCTTCGATATCATATCCCCAGATTTTTGCCGTACCGCTGGACTTGGTCACGAGACCGGCCAGGATGTTGATAAATGTAGATTTTCCGGCACCGTTCGGACCCAGCAGGGCAAAAAACGAGCCGCGCGGTATTTTGAGCGAAACGTTATCAAGGGCGAGTTTTTCGCCGTTTGATCCCTTATAGACCTTTGTCAGCCCCTCGACTTCGATGGCATAGTCGGGCATTGCAGTCATATGTCAGTGATCTCCACTCTTTTCCGCGTCGCCTGTTTGCGCTAAGACCATGGGGCGCCATGAGCACGCGGAAGTATTGATTGAATATGCCCAATCGGTATCATTCCCGGGAAACCGGGGTCAATGCTGTCCACAGTGCGTGGCCAATCCCGATGGTCATACAAGCCTGAAAATGGCAAACTTGGAACTGGATATATGAAGATCACCGAAGAAATCAAAGTCGGCACGTTAAATGTTGCCTGTGACGGCGGAAAAGGTCACCTTGGGCACCCGACCGTTTACCTCAATCTTGAGGACAAGGGTGAGGTGGTCTGCCCGTACTGCTCGAAAAAATATATCTTCGACAAATCCTTGGCCGAGCACGCAGCCCACTAATCCAAACCCTGCTATTTCGGGTACAGTATGGGGCCAGACACCGCCGGTCCTTGCGCACTGGCGGTCTGGCAAACCATATAGTGTCACCTGATTTGCACCTGCCTATGCTGTCGTGAACGCCATCACGGCCAATCCACGGGGAACTTCCATGACGTCTTCTGCACCTAACAGCTTTCGCGCCCTGCCCGATCCGGACGGACATTTTGGCAATTTCGGTGGACGCTTTGTCGCCGAAACCCTGATGCCGCTGATCCTGGAGCTGGAACAGGCCTATAAGGACGCCAAGGCAGACCCCGCCTTCAAAAAGGAGATGGACTACTATCTCCGTCACTATGTTGGCCGTGAAAATCCGCTTTATTTTGCCGAACGCCTGTCCGAGCACCTTGGCGGCGCAAAGATCTATTTCAAGCGCGAGGATCTCAACCATACCGGCGCGCACAAGATCAACAACTGCATCGGCCAGATTCTGTTGGCCAAGCGCATGGGCAAAACCCGTATCATTGCCGAAACCGGTGCTGGTCAGCATGGCGTTGCGACCGCGACCGTTTGTGCACGCTTTGGCCTGCCCTGCACGGTCTATATGGGCTCGAAGGACATCGAACGTCAGTCGCCCAACGTGTTCCGCATGCGCCTGCTTGGTGCCGAAGTCAAACCGGTTGTATCGGGCTCAAACTCGCTCAAGGATGCGATGAACGAAGCCCTGCGTGACTGGGTCACCAACGTTGAAGATACGTTCTATATCATCGGTACGGCAGCTGGCCCGCATCCCTATCCGGAAATGGTCCGTGATTTCCAGTCAGTAATCGGCAACGAATCCCGTCAACAGATCATGGAAGCCGAAGGCCGCCTGCCCGATCAGGTGATTGCCTCTGTCGGTGGCGGTTCGAACGCGATTGGCCTGTTCCATCCGTTCCTGGATGACAAGGGCGTTGACGTCGTGGGTGTCGAAGCCGCCGGTCACGGCGTTCACACCGGCAACCATGCCGCAAGCCTGTCTGCCGGTCGGCCGGGTGTTCTGCACGGCAACCGGACCTATCTGCTGATGGATGATGACGGCCAGATCAAGGAAGCCGATTCGATTTCGGCCGGTCTGGATTATCCGGGCATCGGGCCGGAGCACAGCTGGCTTAAGGATATCGGTCGCGCGCGCTATGAGCCGATCACGGATAAAGAGGCGCTTGAGGCCTTCAAACTCTGTTCGGAACTCGAAGGCATCATTCCGGCACTGGAATGCAGCCACGCGATTGCGCAGATCATGAAAGAGGCCCCGAAAATGGGCAAGGACCAGATCATCCTCATGTGTCTGAGTGGCCGGGGTGACAAGGACATCTTTACCGTGGCCGAAGCACTGGGAGTAGAATTGTGAGCGACGCTATCATCGGCGGCCAGGACCGCATCGCCAAACGTTTTGCCAAGCTCAAGGAAGAAGGCCGTGCAGGTCTGGTAACCTTTATCACTGCAGGCGACCCGGACCCGGAAACCTCGTTTGAAATCCTCAAACAGTTGCCTGATGCCGGTGCAGACATCATCGAGCTGGGCATGCCGTTTACCGATCCGATGGCCGATGGCCCCGCCATTCAGGAAGCATCGATCCGGGCCCTTGATGCCGGCATGCATATGCGCAAGACCCTGTCGATTGTGCGCGGCTTCCGCGATCAGGACCATGAAACGCCGATCATTCTGATGGGCTATTACAACCCGATCTATATCTATGGCGTTGCCGAATTTCTTGAAGATGCGCGCAATGCCGGTGTTGATGGCCTGATCGTTGTTGATTTGCCGCCCGAAGAAGATCCGGAACTGTGCATCCCGACGGTGGAAAAGGGCCTGTCCTTTATCCGCCTGACCACGCCGACCTCTGATGACAAGCGTCTTCCGAAACTTGTTCAGAATACCTCTGGCTTTGTTTACTATGTCTCGGTTGCCGGTGTGACCGGTGCCGGATCGGCCAGCAATGACCAGATTGTCGAAGCGATGGGGCGTCTGAAGCGCCATACCGACCTTCCGATTGCGGTCGGATTTGGCATCAAGACTGCCGAACAGGCAGCAGACGTGGCAAAGCAGGCAGATGCCGCGGTGGTAGGTTCGGCAATCGTATCAAAAATTGCCGAAAGTCTTGACGAAAACGGCAAGGCCACCGATAAGACCGCCTCTATGGTTACCGGCCTTGTGCGTGAACTTGCAAACGGGGTCCGAAACGCGCGCAAGTAAGCTGTGCTGCGTTTGAAAGAACCGATATAGACAGAACCAAGGATCAGTATCCGATATGTCGTGGCTGACTGAATTCGTCCGTCCAAAGATTCAGAAACTTGTTCGCCGCACTGATGTGCCCGAAAATCTGTGGCACAAATGCAAATCTTGCGAACAGATGATTTTCCACCGCGATCTGGCAAAGAACAATCATGTTTGCCAGCACTGCGGTCATCACATGCGCATTTCTGCCAAGGACCGTCTTGCGACCCTGTTTGATGATGGCAAGTACCAGACCATCGAACTGCCCAATGTCCCGGTCGATCCGCTGAGATTCCGCGATCAGAAGAAATATACCGACCGCCTCAAGGCCGCACAGGCCAAAGCAACCTTCAAGGATGCGCTGGCTGTGGCGCACGGCGAAGTCGGCGGTCATGCGACCGTTGTTGCTGTTTTTGACTTCTCCTTCATGGGCGGGTCAATGGGCATTGCGGTGGGCGAAGGCATTGTTGCTGCGGCCGAACTGGCCTGTGTGCAAGATGCGGCCCTGATCATCGTACCGGCTTCGGGTGGCGCACGTATGCAGGAAGGCATTCTCAGCCTGATGCAGATGGCCCGTACCACGGCGGCGATTGAAAAGGTCAAGGAACAGGGCCTGCCCTATTTTGTCCTTCTGACCGATCCGACCACCGGCGGTGTTTCGGCATCCTTTGCCATGCTGGGCGATATCCAGATCGCCGAGCCGGGCGCACAAATCGGCTTTGCCGGGCGTCGCGTGATCGAAAGCACCATCCGCGAAAAACTGCCTGATGACTTCCAGACGGCCGAATACCTTCTGGAACATGGCATGGTGGATATGGTCGTGCCGCGTTCGGAACTGAACGCGACCTTTGGCCGCCTCATCGACATGATCCGTCGCACCAAACCGGGTGCGGCTGTGGTGCCGATCAAGGATGCCAAGGCTAAATCGACCAAATCCAAAACTCCGAGTGCGGATAAATAACTTGGCGGGCAGCGACGCAATCCTTGCTCGCCTCGGCAAGCTGCACCCGAAAGTCATCGACCTTTCGCTGGGGCGGATTACCCGACTGCTTGAAAAGCTGGGCAATCCGCACCTTGCCCTTCCGCCTGTCATTCATATTGCCGGCACCAATGGCAAGGGATCGACCCTGGCCTATCTGCGGGCGATCTATGAGGCTGCGGGTCTTCGGGTGCATTGCTCCACCTCGCCGCACCTGGTGCGCTTCCACGAACGCATCACCCTTGCAGGGGACATGATCTCCGAAGATGCGCTTTGTGAACTTCTTGAAGAAGTCGAAGCGGTCAATGGCAGAGAATCGATTACCTTCTTTGAAATCACCCAGGCGGCGGCGTTCCTTGCCTTTTCGCGCGTTCCGGCCGATGTGTTGCTGCTTGAAACCGGTCTTGGCGGGCGCGTGGATGCATCCAACGTCATTGATGCCCCGGCAGCAACCGTAATTACCCCGATTTCGCTTGATCATCAGGGGTTCCTTGGCGATACAATTGCCAAGATCGCCTTTGAAAAAGCCGGGATCATGAAAACCGGGGTTCCCTGTATCACTGCCCCGCAAAGCCTTGAGGCCTTTAACAAACTGGCCTGCTATGCCAACCGGATTTCGGCCCCGATCTTCAATGATTTCGCCGTCATTGAAGAACGCGAAGACGGCTTTGCCATTCGCATTGGCAGCGATCAGATCGACCTGCCACACCCGGCCCTGCCCGGGCGCCATCAATACACCAATGCCGCCACCGCGATTGCCACCGTGCGCAAGGCGGGCATTCCCGGCTGTGACGGCATGGATACGGATATCCTTGCGCGCGGCCTTGAAACCGCAAGCTGGCCTGCACGGCTGCAAAAACTGACCACCGGGCCGCTGTGTGATGCCTTGCCTGCTGGCTGTGAGCTGATTCTGGATGGTGGCCACAACATCGCCGCGTCCGAAGCCATCGCCGACTGGCTATCGCGTCAGCCCGCTGGTGATACCGTGGTGATCATGGGCATGCTTGATAATCGCGATGCCTCGGCATTCCTCAAACCCTTGGTAACGCACATCACAGCCTTTGCCGGCGTCCCGATCCCCGGCGAACATCAGGCCCATCTGCCCGAAACCCTGCGTGATGCCGCGATTGCGTCCGGCATTAGCCCGGCCTTTTCCTGTGACGGGTTCGAAGCCGCCATTACGCCGCTTCTCGATGCCTGTGCAACGCCGAAGCGGGTATTGATTCTCGGTTCGCTCTATCTGGCCGGGCTGGTTCTGGAAAATCACGCCTGATCAATCGTATATAAGAATTTTCTCAATCAATCCTGTAATATCACCGTCTAACAGTAAGTGTCCGGCGGTGTTTAACCGAATTTGATCCGCGTGGGCGAAGTGCTGCATATAGGTTTCGCAATGCGCGAACCTGACAATTTTGTCGTCTACGCTGTGGCAAAAATGTATTGGTTTACATTCTTTTAGGACCGCAACTTCATCCTCGGTCAGAGAAAAATCAGTGACTTCCCAATCCGCCAGCCCCCAAAACGGAGCGGCGATGCTAAAGATCGCGGAAAATCGGTCCTTGCCGCGCCAGATATCGGGGTTTCGCGCCAGGTATTGCAAAATGGATGATCCACCAAGCGAATGGCCAACCAAAACGGCCCCTGATTTCGCTTGCGATACCGTCTGGTCGATCTGAGACAACCATGCATCTATATCCGGGCGCTCAGGATCGGGCATCAAGGGTGCGATGATGTTGAATTTGTCGCCCAATGCCGCTTCAAACCGTGAAATCAGGCCGGTACTGCCATTCTTACCGCCTTGCGGACCAGCACTGTGGATAAAAACCAGATCACGTTTCACTGTCAAGATGCCTCCGTCATTTTTCAGTGGCCATCAAACCGTCCGTGTTCAGACGTCGGGCAACTCGACTTTGCGGCGCGCATTGCCATTTGTCGGCCCGCCACCACCGTCGGTACTGCGCAGGCGCAGATTACCCGCCTTGTGCACACGGCGGCGATCACCCTGAACCGGGGGCGGCAGACCCTTGTTACCCTTTTTGGTGTCATCATTTTTGGTCAATCCGGGATCGCCATTTTTGGCCGCCTCGCGTTTGACCTTGCGCCCGGTAATCCAGGTATAGCCCAGCACATACAGCAAAAATCCACCCACACCGACGGTCAGGGTCAGGAACTGCAAAACCGGTATGAAACTGCCAAAAATCTGCCCGCCACCATAGATCATGAAAATGCAAAGCGCGGCCACCGGGGCAAGTGCCAAAAAGAAGATACCGCGTACCTTGTGGCGGATCGGGCCATAATGCATCAGCATCGCATAGAACAGATACATCAGCGCGACAAAGACCACGAGTTTGATCAGCAAGATGAAGTGATCAAAATTGGCAAGACGTTGATTGCGTTCGTAAATGCCAAAGACAACAAACAAGCCATGGACGATCAGACCAAAGATGCCGAAGGTCAGAATAAAGCGCAGCCAGACGCTGACGCTAAAAAACCTGCGCCATCCCGTACCGTTCGCATTGCGACGGTCTTTCTGCTTTTTGCGTTTCCGGGTGGCAAGCTTCATATCATCTGAGAGCTCACGCGCCGGACCTGCAGTTTCCACGCCGATGCCTTTTGGCAAGAATTCCGGCTTGCTTGTTTTCCGGGCCACGAACCCGATCTCCCATGTCCCTTGGGATGAAGTTATTCGTTACCATAGCAATCCCGAGGCAAGCTGATAAGCACAAAGAAGAACGGCGCTAGAAAACCCCGCGAATGAGGGCGTTACCGTTCTTGTTTCGAATTCGAAACTTTATCGAGTGCAAGCTCTGAACACCATCAAACTCTCTTGCCCAAATCTGTCAGGAGGTCAGGCTGTTTTTGCCCGAAATCGGCAGGCGGTACTCGACTTAAGGGCCCGGATCGGGCATTCTTCGGACCAATCATTTTCACGCATAAAAGAGCACGAGACGCATGACAGATTCCGCCCCGTCCGATACCGGTTCGTCCGCCGACAAAGCCCCGCGTCGCGTCGTTCTGGTTGACGGTTCCGGCTTTATTTTCCGCGCTTTCCACGCCCTGCCACCGATGACGAGCCCCGATGGCACGCCGGTAAATGCGGTCTATGGCTTCTGCACCATGCTGATGAAGCTGCGCGAAGATACCAAACCCGACCATATGGCGGTGATCTTTGACACCAAGGGCAAGTCGTTCCGCAACGACTTCTATCCGGATTACAAGGCACATCGTCCGCCACCCCCCGAAGAACTCGTCCCGCAGTTTGGCCTGATCCGTGATGCGACACGCGCTTTCAACCTGCCCTCAATCGAACTTGACGGCTTTGAAGCCGACGATCTGATCGCGACCTATGCCCGCCAGGCCGAGGCAGAAGGTTCTGACGTGATTATCGTGTCTTCGGACAAGGACCTCATGCAACTTGTCACCGATCGGGTGCAAATGTTTGATGCGATGAAGAATCGCACCATCGGTGCTGCCGAAGTTCTGGAAAAATTTGGCGTCAACCCGGACAAGGTCATTGATATTCAGGCCCTTGCAGGCGATTCCGTTGATAACGTGCCCGGTGTGCCGGGCATTGGTGTTAAGACCGCCGCCCAACTTATTGATGAATATGGTGATCTTGATTCTCTACTGGAGCGCGCTGGCGAAATCAAACAGCCCAAGCGCCGCGAGAAACTGATCGAAAATGCCGAACTTGCCCGTATTTCGCGCGACCTGGTGACGCTCAAGACCGATGTGCCGGTGGTTGAACCGCTGGGTGACTTCGAATTGCGCGAACCGGATCCCGAAGTTCTTTTAAGCTTCATCGCAAGTCACGGCTTTAAATCATTGCTTTCTAAAGTAAAGTCGAAATTTGGCGGCGATGTCGAGTTTGAAAGCCCGACGGCCGCCGGTGTTGGCATCAATGATATCAAGGTCGAAAAGGCCGAATATGAACTGGTGCAGGATGAAGATCGCCTAAAGCACTGGATTTCCGAGGCCGAGTATCTTGGCACCGTCGCGGTTGATACCGAAACCACATCGCTTGATGCCCATACGGCCAAACTGGTCGGCGTTTCGCTTTCGACCGAGCCCGGCAATGGCTGCTACATCCCGCTCGGCCATGTTGGTGGCGAGGCACAAGGTGGCTTTGACTTCGGTGATAATCCTGCCGAGAACAAGGACGCGCCCAAGCAAATCAAGCTTGAACGCGCGATTGAGCTTCTCAAACCGCTGCTTGAAGACCCGGGTGTTCTCAAGGTCGGCCAGAACCTGAAATACGATATGATCGTTCTGGCCCGTCATGGCGTCAATGTTGCCCCGATGGATGACACCATGGTGCTGTCCTATGTGCTTGATGGCACCAGCCACGGGCACGGCATGGATGAACTGGCCGAGCTGCACCTTGATTACAAACCGATTTCCTTCAAGGACGTCTGTGGCAGTGGCAAAACCCAGATCACCTTTGATCAGGTCCCGCTCGACAAGGCGCTGGATTACGCGGCCGAGGATGCCGATATCACGCTGCGCCTGCATCGGTTGCTCAAACCTCGCATCGCACAGGAACATATGGCCAGCGTCTATGAGACGCTTGATCGTCCGCTGGTCCCGGTTCTGGCCAAGATGGAAGGCCTTGGGGTCAAGGTCGATGCCGAAATCCTGAAAAACCTGTCCGATGATTTTGCCAAACGCATGGCATCGCTTGAAGAAACCATTCACGAAATGGCGGGCGAGCCATTCAATCTTGGCAGTCCCAAGCAGCTGGGCGAGATCCTGTTTGATAAAATGAGCCTGCCCGGCGGTAAAAAGACCAAAACCGGCGCCTGGCAGACCGGGGCCGACGTGCTTGAAGCCCTGGCCGCACAGGGCCATGACCTGCCAGCCAAGCTTCTGGAATGGCGTCAGCTTTCCAAGCTCAAAAGCACCTATACAGACGCCCTTGCCCATCACATCAATCCCAATACAGGGCGGGTACACACCAGTTACGGGCAGACCAACGTCAATACCGGACGTTTGTCATCGAACGACCCGAACCTGCAAAACATCCCGATCCGAAGCGAGGAAGGCCGGAAAATCCGTACCGCCTTTGTCGCCGAATCAGGTCACAAGCTGATTTCTGCCGACTATTCGCAGATCGAGCTGCGCCTTCTGGCCCATGTGGCCGAGATCGAAGCACTTCGCGAAGCGTTCAAGAACGGCGAGGACATCCACGCCGCAACCGCATCAAAGGTCTTTGGTGTGCCGATCGAGGGCATGGACCCGATGGTCCGCCGCAAGGCCAAGGCGATTAACTTTGGCATCATTTACGGCATCTCGGCCTTTGGTCTGGCCAACCAGCTTGGCATTCCGCAAAAAGAGGCCAAAGCCTTCATCGAAGCCTATTTCGAGATTTATCCCGGCATCCGCGATTACATGGACGAGGCCAAGGAATTTGCCAAAAAGCACGGCTTTGTCCGCACCCTGTTTGGCCGCCACATCCATATCAGCGGCATCAATGACAAAAACGGCATGCGCCGGAGCTTTGGTGAACGTGCCGCCATCAACGCCCCGATTCAGGGCGGGGCGGCAGACATCATCAAACGCGCGATGATTGCCGTTCCCGGTGCCTTGCTTGATGCCGGGCTCAAGACCCGCATGCTGCTTCAGGTCCACGATGAATTGATCTTTGAAGCCCCGGAAGACGAAACCGAAAAGGCGATCAAGACCATCCGCGAGGTCATGGAAAATGCCGCCCATCTTTCAGTACCGCTGATTGCTGATGCTGGCACCGGCGATAGCTGGGCCGACGCGCACTGATCAGCGCGTCCAGACGCACAGAAACCAAAAAAGACCCCGCTGCAGTTCATTGCTGCGGGGTCATCTTGTATCAGGTTCGCTTTGTCGCGCTAAGCGATTAGAGTCCCAGTACTTCACGCATGGAATAAAGGCCCGGTGCCTTGCCTTCGGCCCATTTGGCGGCACGGACAGCACCCTTGGCAAAGACTTCGCGTGACGATGCCTTATGGGTGATCTCGATCCGCTCCCCCTCGCAGGCAAAGACAACCGTGTGATCACCAACCACATCACCACCGCGCAGGGTCGCAAAGCCGATGGTGCCGTCTTCACGTGCACCGGTATGGCCATCGCGCGATCGCACAGAAACCTCATCAAGGTTCACACCACGGCCCTTGGCCGCGGCTTCACCCAGGCCAAGCGCTGTGCCCGACGGCGCATCGACCTTGTGTTTATGGTGCATTTCAACGATTTCGATATCGGCCACATCCTTATCAAGGATGCTTGCCACCTTCTCGACCAGCGCAAAGGCCAGATTCACACCAACACTCATGTTCGGGGCAAAGATGATCGGAGCCATTTTGCCTGCGACCTTCAGCTCGTCTTTCTGATCATTGGAAAGGCCGGTGGTGCCGATCACAAGGATCTTGCCGGTTTCAGCGGCCAGTTTCGCATGCTTCATGGTCGCGGCCGGGGCAGTAAAATCAATTACTGCATCAACCGCTTCAAACAGTGCCTTGGGATCGTCACCGACGACAACACCGCTTTCTTCCAGACCAGCGATCAGGGTGACGTCCTTGCCGATGAACGGGCTTCCGGGCAGGTCCGTGCCGCCACCAACTTCACATCCCTTGGTCTTGGCGGTTTCATTCACCAGCATCCGTCCCATACGGCCCGCACATCCAACAATCCCGATCTTCATTTCCGGTCTCCTCCGGGCAAGCAAGTTCAAATTTGTAATTGCTTTAACACAAGGCCCTGACAGCGCAAAACAAAACCCCCGACAAAGCTGCCGGGGGTTTTGGAAATCAATCTTTCACAGCACACGCCGATCAGTCAGTCAGGTCTTTCCAGATTTCTTTCATCTTGGAAAAGAACCCTTCGCTTTCCGGGCTGGAACCTTCTTCGCGCGAAATCTCGTCGAATTCCTCAAGCAGTTCCTTCTGACGGTCTGTCAGATTGACCGGGGTTTCGACACTGACTTCGACAAACATGTCACCCCGTGCCTGACTGCGCAGGATGGTCATCCCCTTGCCGCGCAGACGAAGCTGCTGACCGGACTGTGTGCCTGCCGGGATGTTGATCCGCGTACGGGTCCCTTCGATCGTTGGCACCTCGATGGTGCCGCCAAGGGCAGCCTTACCCATCGGGATCGGAATCCGGCAATAAAGGTTGGCACCTTCACGCTGGAAGAAGCGGTGATGGGCAATATCAAGGAAGATATAAAGATCGCCCGCTGGCGCCCCATTCGTCCCTGCCTCGCCCTCGCCTGCAAGGCGAATGCGCGTGCCGTCTTCGACACCGGCCGGAATGGTGACCTGAAGGGTCTTTTCCTTTTCAACGCGGCCAACACCGTGACAGGCCTTGCACGGGTTCTTGACGATCTTGCCCTTGCCATGGCAGCTCGGGCAGGTGCGTTCAATGGTAAAGAATCCCTGCTGCGCGCGAACCTTGCCGTGACCATTACAGGTCGGGCAATTGACCGGCTGCGAACCGGCTTCGGCACCGGTACCGTCACAGCTTTCGCACGATACGGACCCGGGGATGGTAATCTCGGCCTTTTTGCCTTCGAACGCTTCTTCAAGCGAGATCGCCATGTTGTAGCGCAGATCTGCCCCGCGGGAAGATCCGCCACCACCGCGGCGACCGCCGCCCATGGCGCCAAAGATTTCGTCAAAGACGTCGGCAAATCCACCGCCGCCAAATCCACCGCCGAAGCCGCCACCAAAGCCGCCTCCGCCACCGGGGCCACCCTGTTCAAAGGCGGCGTGGCCAAAGCGGTCATAGGCCGCACGTTTTTCCTGATCCTTCAGGATTTCGTAGGCTTCGTTAACCTGCTTGAATTTGATTTCAGCTTCGGTATCGCCCGGATTTTTATCCGGGTGATATTTCATGGCTTGCTTGCGATAGGCGCTTTTCAGCTCGGCTGCGCTGGCATCTTTGCTGACACCCAACAGCTCGTAATAATCTTCTTTCGCCATCTGTAACTCCGAAATACGGTCGGGCCGTTCCAGCAAATCCTTGCGTCCGGAACGGCCCGATTTTTCTTTACAGGGCGTCGTTCAAGACGACCTCTGCGGTCGCCCTACTTGTCTTTTTTGTTGTCATCGACTTCTTCGAAGTCGGCGTCAACAACACCGTCGTCGGCCTGAGCAGAGGCATCAGCGTCTGCCGCTTCACCGTCACCAGCTTCTTCCTGCTGGGCCTGATACATGGCTTCGCCAAGTTTCATCGAGGCCTGCTGCAGTTCATTCAGCTTGGTGGTGATGGCTTCGGGATCTTCACCGTCCTTGGCTTCTTTCAAAGCCGACAGGGCGTTTTCGATTTCCGACTTGGTCGCATCGTCAACCTTGTCACCATGCTCCGAAAGGTTCTTTTCGGTGGCGTGGATGATGGCTTCTGCCTGGTTGCGGGCTTCCACAAGGGCCTTACGCTTCTTGTCGGCTTCGGCGTTGCTTTCCGCGTCCTTGACCATGTTTTCGATCTCGTCGTCGGAAAGACCACCAGATGCCTGAATACGGATCTGCTGTTCCTTGTTGGTCGCCTTGTCCTTGGCAGACACGTTGACGATACCGTTGGCATCAATGTCAAAGGTCACTTCAATCTGCGGAACACCGCGCGGTGCCGGCGGGATACCAACCAGATCGAACTGGCCAAGCATCTTGTTATCGGCTGCCATTTCACGTTCACCCTGGAAGACGCGGATGGTCACGGCCGTCTGATTGTCTTCAGCGGTCGAGAAGGTCTGCGACTTGCGGGTTGGGATCGTGGTGTTACGGTCGATCAGGCGGGTGAAGACACCACCGAGCGTCTCGATACCAAGCGACAGCGGGGTCACATCAAGCAGAAGAACGTCTTTGACGTCACCCTGCAGGACACCACCCTGAATCGCGGCACCAAGGGCAACAACCTCATCCGGGTTCACACCTTTGTGCGGATCACGGCCAAAGAACTCTTTAACGCGTTCCTGAACCTTCGGCATACGGGTCATGCCGCCGACCAGAATGACGTCGTCGATTTCACCTGCGGTGATACCGGCGTCTTTCAGGGCCGCTTTGCACGGGGTCATGGTGCGTTCGATCAGATCGGACACCAGACCTTCAAGCTTCGCACGCGACAGCTTGATGTTGAGGTGCTTCGGGCCGGATGCGTCTGCGGTGATGAACGGCAGGTTGACATCGGTCTGCATCGACGAGGAAAGCTCGATCTTGGCTTTCTCGGCAGCTTCTTTCAGACGCTGCAGGGCCAGACGGTC
>NZ_DBGS01000052.1:0-23899 GCF_002295455.1 Thalassospira sp. UBA848
ACGACCGGAAGTGCCACGTCCGCCTCAAGCAGGGCGACGCGTACTTCGCGCATGGCTTCCTTGACGTCGGATTCTTTCAGCGCGCCACGTTTGCGCAGCTTATCGAGAACCCCGCCAAGGCGATCGCTTAGTCCTTCAAACATTCCAAATCCCGTCTGTGTTGCCGGTGTTTCCACCGAGTGCGCACAAAAAACTAAAACCCAGTGCTCGAAACTCGAGGACTGGGGGAGTCACCCCTTGGGCGACCTTTGGTGAGGAGGGTTTATTGGATCAGGGGGTGGGAGTCAAGCGCAATCGGGCGCAAAAGCGCGTTATTCTGCGCTTTTCATTCGCCTTGCTGTGCAATTGGCGATTCCGCCACTAAGCGCGGGTATTTAACCCCCGGTCATGCTTTTGGCTATGGCCGGTTCAATTGCATGATTGTCGATCAAACGCGCTTTGCCAAGCCGGGCTGCAACGAAGATTCGGGCGGGTTTTAGGACCGTGTCGCTGATCAGTTCCAGTGTCGCTGCATCGCGGACTTCAAGATAGTCAATCGGATCGAACCCGGCAGTGAGGATATCTTCGCGTCCCTTTGCCAGCAGCGGACCGAGTTCAGCACCCTTTGCCGCCTTGGCGGTGATTTCCGCCAACACGTTGTTGAGTGTTGGGGCAATGGCGCGTTCGTCGGGTGTCAGATAACGGTTGCGCGATGACATGGCCAGTCCATCTTCTTCGCGCAGGATTTTCGCCCCGATGATCTCGACCGGAATGTTGAGATCTTCCGTGAACCGGCGGATAACCATCAGTTGCTGGTAATCCTTCTGACCAAAAATGGCGCAATCGGGCAGGGCCTGGAGCAGCAATTTGGTCACAACCTGTGCCACGCCATCAAAGTGGCCGGGCCGGGCCGCCCCACACAGCACGTCGGTCATTGCGCCATCAACAGAGACCTTGGTGGCAAAGCCGTCGGGATACATTTCATCAACCGAGGGGGCAAAGCACAGCTCGACCCCGGCACCATCAAGCAGTTTCTGGTCTGCTGGCAGGGTGCGCGGATAGGCTCCGAAATCCTCGTTCGGGGCAAATTGCGTCGGATTGACGAAGATCGAAACGATCACCCGGTCGGCATGTTCACGGGCCAGATGTGTCAGGCTGACATGGCCATCATGAAGCGCGCCCATGGTTGGAACCAGGGCGACACGCAGGCCTTTGGCGCGCCAGTCGGCAACAGTCGCGCGTATATCAGCGACAGTGTGAACAGTCGTAAGGGACATCGTTATCGTCGTACCGAAGATTGCAGAAAATTACGGCGATCTGGATCAGACCGCGCGCAACTTACCTTTTTTGGCAATACCAAAGCAATGTTCATCCGTCGGAAACTGACGGGTGCGCACTTCGTCGGCATATTGGCCGACAGCCTCGGAAACCGCATCACCAAGATTGGCGTAGCGTTTAACGAATTTTGGCGTGAAATCGGAAAACAGACCAAGGATGTCTTCGGTGACAAGGACCTGACCATCACAGGCAACCGAGGCACCAATGCCAATGGTCGGGATGTTGATGGCCTCGGTTATCTGACGGGCGACGGGTTCGACCGTTCCCTCGACAACAACCGAAAAGGCACCGGCATCAGCAACCGCCTTGGCATCGGCAAGTGCCTTCATGGCCGTTTCTTCATCACGTCCCTGACTTTTGAAGCCGCCCATGGTGTTGACCTGTTGGGGCATCAGGCCGATATGGGCCATGACCGGTACACCACGCATGGTCAGAAATTCGATGGTCTCGGCAAGTTCGGCACCGCCTTCAATTTTCACAGCCGCGCATCCGGTTTCGGCCAGAATGTGCGACGCGGTGCGGAAGGCCTGTTCCTTGGATTCCTGATAGCTGCCAAAAGGCAGATCAACAACGACGCAGGCATTCTTTGATCCGCGCATGACGGCCTTGCCATGGTTGACCATCATATCGACAGTCACGGCAAGGGTGCTTTCCATACCATAAACAACCATGCCCAATGAATCCCCGACCAGAAGCAGGTCGCAATGTTCATCAAGGCGCTGGGCCATTGGTGCGGTATAGGCGGTCAGGCAGACAATGGGGTCATGCCCCTTACGGGCACGAAGTTCTGGGACGGAGGTCCGGCCCATCTTTTTGCTGGTGGCACTCATAACGTTTCTCCCCCGGTACAACCGGATTTCGCTGCCCGATCTTTGTCGAGCGTGCGGTCATGTTTACAATACCATGGCCGCGAACGGGAAACATTTTTTGCAATCGCGAAATAGGCAATTCGGCCAATAACCGCCATTTTAGGCGTGCGTGGGCAGATGGTTCGAATGATCTGCGCCGCTTATTGTGATTGGCACTTCACGTTCACGAAGGAATCACAGACCTTCCGCAAGGTCTTCAAGCATGTCGAGACCAACCGCCTCAATATGGCGGTTATCCTTCAGCGAAATGGTCGATTCCTTGCGAAGCTGGGTCAGGGTACGTGACACGGTTTCAATGGTCAGGCCCAGATAATCGGCGATGTCGGAACGGCTCATGGGCACATTGATCGTGTCAGTGCTTTCGCCCCGATGTTCCTGACGGCGGGCAAGCATCAGAAGGAAGGATGCGACCTTTTCCTTGGCAGTCTTGCGTCCCAGAAGAAGCATCTGATCCTGCGCAGCAGCCAGTTCGTCAACGGCCATGCCCAGCATGCGTTTTTCAAGATGCGGAAACTTGTCAAACAGCTTTTCCAGCTTTTGGCGCGGGAAACGGCAGGCTGTTACCGGCTCAATGGCCTCGGCGGTGTAGCTGTAATTGGCATTAAGTGCCAGGCCCAGAAAATCACCCGCAAACAGGAAACCGGTAATCTGACGGCGGCCATCGCCCAGCAGTTTATACAACTTTACCGAGCCGGTTGTGACGTTGAAAACGTAATCCGCATCTTCGGCTTCGTGGAAAATCGTGCTGTGTGGATCATACTGAGCATGAGTCAGCAATTGACGCAGCTGGTCATGTTCGTCGCCATGCAATGCCGAGCAAAACGTTAAGTCCTTGATAGAACAGGCGTCGCAGATTTGAGGGCGGACTGCCATCACAGACTCCGATGCTGGTGACCCGATAGGCGAAACAAAACTGAATCTATCCGATGATATAGGTCAGTTTCAAGCAATTCTAACTATCGTCCTGATGGAATTTCTTCGACTTGTCAGAAGGTTTAACATCGTCGTCATCAAAAAGAATGCGATTTGCTGCTCCTTCCATATCGTCAAACTGGCCAGAACGCAATGACCACAAGAACGCACCAAGGCCCAAAAGCCCCAGAAACAATGCAATCGGGATCAGGAGAAGAAGGTTGCTCATGGCTTTATGATCCTGCCTGCTGCGACAACTTGGTTACCGGTTTCGCGCCAACCAGGTCAGGCTTTCCTGAATTTACGTGCAAACGCAAGGCGTTGGCGATCACGACAAGCGAAGAAGATGACATCGCAATTGCCGCAATGAGTGGCGTGACATACCCGGAGACCGCAAGCGGGATCGTGATCACGTTATAGGCAAAGGAAAGGGCGAAATTCTGACGCACCAACTGGTCGGCCTTGCGGGCCACGTCAATCGCCTCGATCACGGCACCCAGCCGGTCGCCCTGAAAAACGATGTCGGCAGCATTTTGCGAAATTTCGGCGGCTGTGGCCGGGGACATCGATGCATGGGCCGCGGCAAGGGCCGGGGCATCGTTGATGCCATCGCCAACCATCAGGTCGCATTTGCCCTCATCCGACCGCGTCTGAATATGGGCAGCCTTCTGGGTTGGCGACATACGGGCCTGCCAGACCGGAATCCCCAGTGTTTCGGCAAGCTGGCGTACTGTGCTTTCGCGGTCGCCCGACAGCAAGGTCATTTCAAACCCGCGTGTGCGCAGATTGTCGATGACGTCTGGTGCGTCGCTTCGCATGGTGTCACGGAATACAAAGCGGGTCGGCGCAACACCGGGTTCAGACAACCACAGTTCCGGTCCGGCAATATCGGACGGGACATCTGCGTTCTCGGCCACATCGCAAAAGGCACGACTGCCAAGTCGGATCGGCCCGGAGGGGCCGGGCGTCAAAAGGCCAAGACCAGCCTGCTCGCTGACATTGGGATGGGCTGTAACATTGCCAGCAGCGCGCACCAATGCCCGCGATAGCGGGTGATTGCTGTTTGCGGCCATCCCGGCGGCAAACAGCAGCTTGTCCTGATCCGGTTCGCCAACCAGTTCCGGTTTGCCGGTGGTCAATGTGCCGGTCTTGTCAAAAATAATTCCGGTAACTTTTGTAAGCCGTTCAAGCGCTGTTGCCGATTTGACCAGAATACCTGCACGCAACAAGCGCCCGGTGGCGATCACCTGCACGACAGGAACAGCCAGTGCAAGTGCACAGGGACAGGTAATGATCAGAACGGCAATGGCATTCATCAGCGCATCCTGCCAGCCAATGCCGCCAATCAACCACCAGCCGATAAAGGTTGCGAGCGACAAGGTATGAACCACCGGCGCATAAGCCTTTGCCACACGATCGGCAATCGCAACATAGCGCGCGCGCCCCTGTTCGGCATTTTCCATCAGACGGACAATTTCCGACAGCAACGTATTGCCACCTGTAGCGGTGACTTCAATGCGCAGCGGTGCAGAAATGTTGGTTGTTCCGGCAAAAACGGTCGCGCCAGGACGGTTCAGAACGGGAATGCTTTCGCCGGTGATAATGCTGGTATCGACATCGGACTGGCCATCGACGACCTTGCCATCAATGCCAATGCGTTCGCCTGCGGCGACCAGAACAGTCATGCCCGGTACGGCCTTTTGTGGTGCGATAAGCCGTCGCGTGCCGTCAGGTTCGACAACGGTAATTGAACGGGCATTCAGCGATAACAGATGTTCCGCGGCTGATCGCGCTTGGCCCCGTGCCCGGCCGTCCAGATATCGGCCGATCAGCAAGAAGAACAGAAGCGTGATCGCACTGTCGAAATAGGCATGCGGTTCACCACGAATGGTTTGGGCAAGGCTCATGCCAAGCGCCAGAATGACACCGAGGCTGATCGGCACATCCATATTGACCCGGCGGTTGCGAATAGCCCCAACGGCGGAACGATAAAACGGCAAACCGGCATAGGCGGCGGCAGGCAGCGCGATCAGGGCGGAAATCCAGTGAAACAGATCGCGGGTTGCCCCGCCCATGCCCTGAAAATACCCGGCCCAGACCGAGACGGAGAGCAACATCACATTCCCCGCAGCAAACCCGGCAACCGCAAGGCAACGCAGCAATTCCTTGTTGCGTGACGCTGTTGCCTGTTCAAGTGCGGCCGGATCAAACGGTATCAATCGATATCCCATCTGCATCACCGGGCGGATGATGTCGTCAATGTCGCCAAGTTCGCCCTGCCAGCTCAGGCGCAGGCGCCGGGTGGTCATATTGACGCGCGCCTGAAGAACAGTCGGATTGCGTTGCAGGAGGGTTTCGATCAGCCAGACGCAAGCCGCACAGTGAATGCCATCAACCATCAGATTGAGATGGTGATTTCCATCGCCGTCCGTGCTTGCGAGTTCGGTGAAATCGACGTTTGCCACTTCATCCTCGTCGGGGCGGAGCGCACGGACCTTCGGATCAATTGCACGTCGATTGTAATAGGATTTCAGTCCCAGTTCACCGAGCAAGGCATAGGCACCTGCACATCCGCTACAGCAAAAGTCGGGTGCAGCCGGTGAAAGCGCTGTCACCGGCTCGCCGCAATGGCGACAGGACTGAAGAGGGGCGTTCATGGATTTACGACGACATACTCGACGGTTTGATAATCATCCCCCATCGCGTTCGCGATGGTGCGCAGCTGCCAGCGTCCGTAAACCGGGAAAGCAGCACTTGCACGATATTCACCCGGGGCAATTTCGGCCAGCGGAATTGTGGCATCAAGGTCATCACGGTCCGCACGCGACATCATGACAGACATTTTAGCGCCGGTAATCGGGTTGGAGTCCTTGTCGCGGAACAGGATGGTGATGGTACCATTCTGATCAATGACACCATCGACGCTAAGCTTGCTGCGCCAGCCAAGTTCTTGTTGACGGGCTGCACCGGAAATGGCCGCGTTATAATTGTTGCCCTCTTCAAAGGCATGCTTGGTCACAAGGCCATTCCAACTGGTCATCGAAAAGGTGACCAGCGAGATATTGGCGATCAGCATGATGGCGAAACCGCCGACAAAGTACCACGGTATCCAGCGATCAGATTTGCGCGGGCCATTTGGATCTGAAGAAGGGGACGTCGTCATATGCATAGCCATTTCTTGTCTCCAGTACTGAGTCGCAGCGGCGATCAGTTTTCGGTCTCGGGACCGGCGAATACTGTATCATATGTTTCGGTGTTTCCGGTTTCCTTATCGGTCACCGTAAATTCGAATGGCGTGGATTTCTCGCCAAGATCGTCAGGATCAGCGGCAACAAAGACGCGGAAACTGCCGACACGATCAGGTGCAACTTCAAGGTCAAAGGTGCCGTTCTGGTTGGGTGTCAGGCCAATCACCTGAAGGTCGGTGGTATCCAGCCCCTGAACGGACAGGACATAGGTTTTTTCAGCCTGTTCCTTGTTGAGTACCTTCAGGGTATAGCCGTTGCGTACATCGCCATTGGACAGCGCAACAAACAGCGGGTTGCGATCACGCAGGACATTGAGTTCAAGGACCGAGCGATTGGCAAGGCCAAACATCATCACCGACGCGACAAGGACAAGAATAACCGAATAGAAAATGGTACGCGGACGGATGATGCGAACACGGGTCGCCTTGCCCTGGGCCCGCAATTGGGAGTTCTGAACCGAGTCAAACCGGACGAGATCCCGCGGGAAGCTGACCTTGTCCATCATTTCGTTGCAGGCATCAATGCACAATCCACAGCCAATGCATTCCATCTGCAAGCCGTCGCGGATATCAATCCCGGTCGGGCAGACATTGACACAGGCACGGCAATCAATGCAGTGGCCGGTTTCGGGGACTTCACCACGTTGCAGGTTTTTGCGCTTGATCGGTCCACGCGGTTCACCGCGCCAGCCTTCATAGGTTACAATCATGCTTTCATCGTCAAGCATGGCTGACTGGAAGCGCGGCCACGGGCACATATAGGTGCAGACCTGCTCGCGGGCCCAACCCGCAAGAAGGTAGGTGGAACCGGTAAGGAAGGCGATGGTGACATAGGTGCCAAAAGAGGCATTGACAGTGAAAATATCGACCATCACGGTCGGCGCATCGTGGAAGTACAGGACAAAGGCACCACCGGTTGCCATGGAAATGACAATCCATGCCACATGCGTTGCACCGATTTTCCAGGCTTTTTCGAGTGTCCATTTAGACTGGTCGAGACGCATGCGCGCGTTGCGGTCGCCCTGAATGTAACGTTCAACCAGCATGAACAGATCAGTCCAGACTGTTTGCGGGCAGCCATAGCCGCACCAGATGCGACCAAACAACGATGTTGCCAGAAACAGCCCGATCGCCGCCATGATCAGGATGCCTGTGATGTAGTAAACTTCCTGAGGCCAAATCTCGATGAAGAAGAAATAGGCGCGCCCAAGATCCATGTCGATCAAAACAGCCTGATCCGGTGCAGTTGGTCCGCGGTCCCAGCGCAACCACGGGACAGCCCAGTAAATGCCCAGAAGCGCGATCAGCGCAAACCATTTCAGATTTCTGAACCGGCCCGAAACCCGTTTCGGGTAGACCTTGTCGCGTGCCTTGTAAAGCGGCTGATCACGGTCATCTTCTTCTATGACAGTGGCGGGGTCGACATCGGGATGCTGCAAATTGGACATGGCCATGTTCGCTACCTGGTTGTTGCTCTGAATCTTGCGATTGCTCTCTGTGCGGGATGGACCCGCCAATCGTTTTCAAGATTAGGCTGTCAGGAGAAGTTGGTTTCTGGCAGCTTTGCAGGGCAAACTCTAATTATTCAAATCTCAGGCTGAAAATACGAGAGCCCCGCCACAGACACCATGACACATGTCAATTTATCGGCTGTTCCTGTGCGAAATTTGGGGAAAGGCTCTCGCGTGTACAAAGTAGTCACGAAAAAGGCCCACGACTTGTGATCGTGGGCCTTTTCTCAAAGATGTTCCGGCTTACTGACCGCCGCCGAGCGAGTGGACATAAACCGTCAGCATTTTGATGGTTTCTTCGTCCAGACGACCACCCCAGGCCGGCATCACACCGCTTCGGGAATTCATGACCGTTTCGGTGAGGGTTTCTTTCGATCCGCCATAGAGCCAGATGGCATCGGTCAGGTTCGGTGCGCCGAGATCCTGAATACCTTTGGCATCTTCGCCGTGGCACGAAGCGCAGTTTTCCTCAAAAACGACCGCTCCGCGATCCGCAGCAGCGGCATCGGTTTCACGACCGGTGAAGGAGAGAACATACTCAACCACATCTTCGATCTGGTCGCGTTCAAGCAGTTCGTCACGACCAAATGCCGGCATGTCATTGAAGCGGGTATCTTCGTTGGCATCCCAACGAATACCGACATGCAGCGTTTCATTGATCGCATCAAGCGTCCCGCCCCACAGCCATGCATCGTCCTGCAATGACGGGAAACCCGGGTTGCCCGAACCACCGGTGCCATGACATGGCGCGCAGTTATCAGCGAAGACTGCCTTGCCACCAGCCATCGAGAAGTTCAGAAGTTCGCTGTCATTGGCGATTTCCGATACATCAAGGGCCGCCAGACGTTCCATGTACGGTGCACGTTCAGCGGCAACGTTGGCCATGGTTTCGTGAAGTTCGGTACGGTTGGTCGTCCCAAACATACCTTTAAGGTAGTCATTGGCGGTTGGCCAGGACGGGTAAACCACCCAATAGCCAACTGACCAGATGACGGTGATCCAGAAGACATAGACCCACCAGGACGGCAGCGGAGTGTTGAGTTCCTTGATGCCATCCCATTCATGACCGGTGGTCTCGCGCCCGGATACTTGGTCTTTCTCGACTTGTGTCGACATTGCTCTGTTCTCCCCTCAATCCTGATCCCGGAAGGGGATCTGCGCGTGCGATTCCATGTCCTTGTTGCGCTTTTTGCTTGGCCACATGACCCAGGCAATAATCGCGCTGAACAGCAGCATCAGCCACAGACCCCACAGAGGGCGGAAAAAGTCAGCGAGTTGCGTAAAGAATTCCATGACGATCCCCTTGCACTAGCGCAGGTTCATCTGCGGGTTGTAGGTGGTGAAGTCGACCATCCGGCCAAGGACCTGCAGGTACGCGACAAGCGCATCCATTTCGGTCAGTTCTGCCGGGTTGCCGTCGAAGTCACCTGTTGCCGCATTCGGATACCGTGCGAGGAAATCATCGTCATAGGCCGCATCCTCGCTGGCCTGCAGGTAAAGGTCTGCCTTGGCCGCCTCGATCATCTCGTCTGTGTAGGGGACACCCACCATCTTGAGGGTCTCGAGATGTGCCCGAGCGTCATCGAAATCCAGTTTGCGTTCCGCCAGGAACGGATAACCCGGCATGATCGATTCCGGCACAACGGCGCGCGGGTCAATCATGTGGGCCACATGCCAGGCATTGGAATATTTTCCGCCAACACGTGCCAGATCAGGACCGGTTCGTTTTGACCCCCACTGGAACGGATGGTCATACATCGATTCTGCTGCAAGGCTGTAATGGCCATACCGTTCGACCTCGTCACGGAACGGACGGATCTGCTGGGAATGGCAGTTATAGCAACCCTCGCGGATATAAATGTTACGACCAGCCTGTTCGAGCGGCGAATAGGGACGGACCCCTTCGACCTTCTCGATGGTTTGTTCCATCGTGAACAACGGCACGATTTCAACAATACCGCCAATGATGATGGTCAGGAAAATACCAAGGATCAGAACGAAGACGTTCTTTTCAACAATATGGTGTTTTTTAAGAAGCATATCTCGTTCCCCCTTATTCGGCTGCAACGGTTGCAGGCGTGCCGATTGGTGCTTCGTTACGGAGGTCACCCTTGATGGTCTTGTAGATGTTCCAGACCATCAGCAGCGAACCCAGCAAGAACAGCAGGCCACCGGTTGCACGAATGATGTAGTAGGGATGCATCGCCTCTACCGTTTCGATAAAGGAATACTGCAGGAAGCCAAGCTCGTCATAGGCGCGCCACATCAGGCCCTGCATGATCCCCGAAACCCACATCGAGGTGATGTAAAGAACGATCCCGATGGTGCCGAGCCAGAAGTGATGAGCAACAAGGCGCATCGAATACAGGCGTTCACGGTTCCAAAGGACCGGGATCAGGAAGTAGATCGCACCGAACGATACGAAGGCAACCCAACCAAGCGCACCGGAATGCACGTGACCAATGGTCCAGTCGGTATAGTGCGACAGGCCATTGACCGCCTTGATTGACATGACTGGACCTTCGAAGGTCGACATGCCATAGAAACCGACAGCCGCGACCATGAAGCGCAGAACCGGGTCAGTGCGCAATTTGTCCCAGGCACCCGAAAGCGTCATCAGACCGTTGATCATCCCGCCCCAGGATGGCATCCACAACATGACCGAGAAGGTCATGCCAAGGGTCTGTGCCCAGTCCGGCAGTGCGGTGTAGTGCAGGTGGTGCGGACCAGCCCAGATATACAGGAAGATCAGCGCCCAGAAGTGAATGATCGACAGGCGATAGGAATAGACCGGACGTTCAGCGCGCTTTGGAATGAAGTAATACATCATACCAAGGAAGCCGGCCGTCAGGAAGAAGCCAACCGCGTTATGGCCGTACCACCACTGGGTCAGGGCATCCTGCACGCCCGAGAACATCGAATAGGATTTCGTGCCCATGAACGAGACCGGAATGGCAAGGTTGTTGCCAAGATGCAGCATCGCAATGGTCACGATGAAGGCCAGGTAGAACCAGTTCGCAACATAGATGTGCGGCTCGGTACGTTTCAGAAGGGTACCGACAAACACCGCCAGATAGCAAACCCAGACGATCGTGATCCAGATATCAACGAACCATTCCGGTTCGGCATATTCACGACCCTGGGTCACACCGGTAACATAGCCGATTGCTGCCATCACGATGAACAGCTGGTAACCCCAGAACACAAACGCCGGAAGAGCCTTGCCACCATAAAGCGGGGCGCGGCAGGTGCGCTGTACCACATAGAAGGATGTTGCCAGCAGCGCGTTACCGCCAAAGGCAAAAATCACAGCCGATGTGTGCAGCGGACGCAGACGTCCGAAATTCAGAAATTCGGTATCAAAATTGAGAACCGGAAATGCGAGCTGCCATGCAATGACATCGCCCACCAAAAATCCGACTACTCCCCAAAATACGGTCGCAAGTGCGGCCCAGCGCACAACGTCCATATTATAATCGACAGCAACTGAAGGCGATGCTGCCTGTGCCATGCTCCCCTGGCTCATGCTTGACTCCCGTTCAAGGTGGTCGGGTGAACTGCCCAAAACCCTCTCGGGCAGTTTCAATAGTCCTGGTGAAACGCTGATCAGCCGATCTTTGATTCACCCGCACAAAAAGCCCCACCCAAAATGCGCCATGGCCTGTGGTCAGGGCGCGCTATTCCGGGCGAGGTTTCCTAATTCGTCTGACGAGTATGCGGGCAGTTCATCGGAAAGCCATTGACCTACGTCAATATTGGCGTGCAATCCCGTCAGAAATTCAATCAATGGAAATCTCATAGCCCTTGGAATGGGTGCTTCTGTACTGGCTGTGTTTATGCGCGCCAAACCCTTGGAAGGTGTTGATACACATCAAGGTTAGCGCGAATTTTTTCCGGCATGATTTGATAAATTCGAGAGGGCAGGATCATGTCAGAAGCCTATAAGTCACTTCCACTTACAGCACAGACCGCGGATATGACCTATCCGCTGGTTCAGATGTTGAAAGTCGACATGTCTTTTGACCGCTGGCGGGCATTTGTCGACCAGTATTGCATGCCCGTTGCTGCAGGTTCGCTTGATGCAAACGCCGACAGAGATGACATTCTGTGGCAGCGTCAGCGCGGTATCATCGTGGTTGCCAACGAGCGTGGCTATATTCACGGGCTTTTTTCATATTATGTCCGTGATGACATGGCCGATGGTGTGGTGCTGCATGTTGATAATGTCATCGCCGTGGAAATTGTCACAGGTGACTATGTGCTGGATGCCATGCGCGATGCCATGGCCCGGCTTTCGGACCTTCATGAATGCCGGAACGTTTACGTGTCACTGGGTGAAGTCGAAGGCCGCTTGCAGTCCTATTTCACCAAATCCGGGTTCGTGCCCAGCAAGGTGCGCTATTGTGCGCCTGCAACGCCCAGATTGTCCGCCTGATTTATCCGTTTTCGAATGCGTGAAAGCGCTATCGGTGTAATGCCGATAAAACTTGCAATCTGCGCCTGGGTCAGGCGCGGAACAATATGGGCGTAATCTTCGAGAAACCCCTGATAGCGGTCCTGTGCGGACAGGCACAGGAATTCGTATTCGCGCTTTTCCTTGCGCAGGCTGACCTGTTCGTTGAAATCAAAAAACACAGCCATCAGGTCCGGGTCTTTTGAGCACACAGATCGCAGTTTGTCATACGGAATGGCGGTGACTTCGCAATCCTCAAGGCAGGTGATTGCGAAATGGCTGGGTTCCCCCATGATCTGGCAGCGGCGCGATCCCATAACCGAGTTTTCCGCAAAGAAGCTTTTGATCCATTCCTTTCCCTCGAAAGTGACATAGGACATCTGGGCCAACCCCCGGCGCAGGAAAATCACATCCTGGCACACCTCACCCTGTTTGATAATTTGACTGCCCTTGGCATGGTTGGTGTTGCAGATATGGGGTGCCAAATACGCATCTGATTGAAGTCGTCCGATCAAATCCGAAAAATTCATGTCCAATAAACCCGGGTTAATGCGAGTCCCGCTCTGTGGTGGCCAACTGTGGTGGTTCCAAACAACAGACTACGCGGATGGCAGACCATTATGAACAGACAATCGGAAACTGTCCTAATTACCGGGGCAACATCGGGAATCGGGCGGGAATTGCTGGGCATTTATCACGCAGAAGAGTTCGACGTGATCGCCCATGGACGATCAGAGGTAAAGCTCCATGACCTGAAAGCCCAGTTTCCGGGCATCAGGACCGTTCAGTCTGATCTGGCTGACATGGCGTCTGTTGACGCGATGATGACCGATATAATGCGTGATGGTCCGCACCTTGATCTTGTGATCAACAATGCCGCCATCCAGGAAAAAGGTGTTCTGACGGATGCGGACTTCAGCACATCGCAGGCAGATCGCGAAATCGCGGTTAACCTGCTGGCGCCAATGCGTATATGTCGCGCTGTGATCCACGGATGGATGACGCAGGCTGAAACAATAAGAACGCGAAGCAACAGCGCAAGCTGTCGGATCGTAAATGTGTCATCGGGTTTGGCATTTTTCCCCAAGACAAGCGGGGCTGTTTATTGCGCCAGCAAAGCCGCGCTTCACAGCTTTTCCCAAAGCCTGCGCTACCAGCTTGTTGCTGCAAACCTTCCTGTTGCGATCAGCGAAGTATTCTTGCCGGTGGTGGATACGCCAATGACCGCGAGTCGCGACCTGCCCAAGATCCCGGCGCGACAGGCAGCACTTGCGATACATGACGGAATTCTTGCCGGGCAGGATGAAATCTATGTCGGTAAGGCCAGACTGATTCCGGTGGTGACCCGTTTGTCTCCGTCGTTGATGAAATCCATTTTACGCAAGGGATAAGCCACCATGAAAGATCTGATCAAAACGGGATTGGTCCTGGCGATCTCTTTTGCTGCGACGTTTGGCATATTGGTCGCCACCGGATTGCTGCAGCGCGACGATGTTGTGCGCTGGCTGGAAGCAGCCCGTGAGATTGATGCCTGGATTGTTGCGCTGATTGTCATGGGTTTGCTGGTGGCGGACTTGTTCATCGCCGTGCCAACCATGACTGTCACCTTGCTTGCCGGTTTTTTTCTCGGACCCGTTGCCGGGGCACTTGCCGCCGGGGCCGGTATGATCACTGCAGGCGCAATGGGTTATGTCATGAGCCATCAATTCGGCCGTCCGGTCCTGCGGCGGATAATCAGTGACGAAATCAGATTGGCCGAAATGGAGGAGGTCTTTGCCCGCTATGGGCTGGTTGTTTTGATGATCTGTCGCGCGATGCCGATCCTGCCCGAGGTTTCCTGCTGTCTGGCAGGGGTGACCCGCATGCGGTTTACCAAGTTCGGGTTCGGTTACCTCATTGGGACGGTGCCCTATGTCATTGTTTGCGCATGGTTGGGCGCACAAAGTTCGACCACTGATCCGATGCCGGCGATCTGGGGTGCTGCGGGCGTGACAGTTGTGATGTGGTCATTCTGGTTCTTTCTGATACGCCATCACCGCCGTTCAACCCGAAGGACTTTAAAGGGATAGGTTTGGCAGAACTGCACATACCCACATGTGGACGTGATTTGGAATCAGGACTATAAGGCGGGTATGAATGGTATTCCTTTTGTCAAAATGCATGGTCTGGGAAATGATTTCGTTGTCTTTGACGGACGACGCGATCCCGCTGTGCTTGATCTTGATAACGCGACCGCAGCCCGCATTGCCGATCGTAAGACCGGGGTTGGCTGTGATCAGCTGATTGTGATCGAACCGGCGCGCGATGATCTTGCCGATGTCTTTATGCGCATCCGCAACAATGATGGCGGCGAGGTCGAGGCATGTGGCAATGCCACGCGCTGTGTTGCCAACGTCGTCATGGGCGAACTGGGCCGCAAGGAAGTCATCATCGAAACCGTTGTTGGTCTGCTTGATGCCAACGGTCTGGCCGATGGCCGTGTCACCGTCGATATGGGGCAGGTCAAGCTGGACTGGCGTGATATCCCGCTGTCCGAGGCGGTCGATACCAATCACATTCCATTGTCGCTTGGTCCGCTTTCCGATGCAGTCGGCGTCAATGTCGGCAACCCGCATGGTGTTTTCTTTGTCGATGATGCCGAGGCGGTTGATATTGAAAAGCTGGGCCCGGTGCTTGAACATCACGAAATGTTCCCGGAACGCGCCAACATCGAGGTTTGCAGCATCATTGATGAAAACAAACTGCGCATGCGGGTTTGGGAACGCGGTGTCGGGGTAACCCGTGCTTGTGGAACCGGCGCCTGTGCGGCGGGTGTTGCCGCAGCACGCCGTGGTCTGACCGGGCGTAAGGTCGAGGTCGTCCTTGATGGTGGTCCGCTGACGATTGAATGGTTGCCCGATGATCATGTTCTGATGACCGGTCCGGTGGCGACCAGTTTCTCGGGCTTTTTGCATGCATCCCTTCTGGGGAACCATTGATCAGGTTTTGAAAACCGGCCGGGCGGAAACGTTGGCCGGTTTTTCTTTTTTGGTAATTTTGCGGGCCTGATCCGGCCTTGCGTCGGTTGCGCTGATCGGGCAAAACAGGGCGCATCAGGATTTGGTTCAATCCATGTCGGGACACCCAATCCCGTCTTTTGTGAAACTCAAAAGCAGGTTCAGATAATGGCTGACTTCAATACGCTTGACGGTGTCAATGTCGCTGGCAAGCGCGTTTTGCTGCGCGCTGATCTTAACGTTCCGATGAAAGATGGGGTTGTGGGCGATACGACTCGTATCGACCGTACCGTACCGGGCCTGATCGAACTGGCCGATGCTGGTGCGAAACTGGTGGTCATCACCCATTTCGGTCGCCCGAAAGGCGCGCGCGTTCCGGAAATGACCCTGAAACCGGTGGCCGAGGCGCTTGCCAAGCAGCTTGGTCGTCCGGTGAAGTTTGCCGATGACTGCATTGGTGATGCGGCCGCAAGCGTTGTGAACAGCCTTGAAGACGGCGAAATCGCCCTTCTGGAAAACCTGCGCTACCACGCCGAAGAAGAAAAGAACGATCCGGCCTTTGTTGCCGAGCTTGCCAAACTGGGCGACGTTTATGTCAATGACGCCTTTTCCTGTGCGCACCGTGCGCATGCTTCGACCGAGGGTCTGGCGCGCGCACTTCCGGCCTATGCGGGCCGTTTGATGCAGGCTGAGCTCGAAGCACTTGGCAATGCGCTGGAAGCACCGAAACATCCGGTGATGGCGATTGTCGGTGGGGCAAAGATTTCCACCAAGCTTGATCTTCTGGGCAATCTGGTGGCCAAGGTCGATCAGCTGGTGATTGGCGGTGGTATGGCCAATACGTTTTTGGCGGCCAAGGGTGTCAATGTTGGCAAGTCGCTCTGTGAGCATGACTTGCTCGACACCGCGCGGGCCATTTTCAAAAAGGCCGAAGCTGCCAATTGTGAAATCGTCTTGCCGGTCGATGCGCTGGTCGCCAAGGAATTTGCCGCCAATGCGCCGCATGATGTTTCCGATATCGATGATGTTGCTTCTGACGGCATGATCCTCGATGCCGGTCCGGCAACCATCGTTGATCTGAACAAGCGTCTCGAGTCTTGTGAAACGCTGGTCTGGAACGGCCCGCTTGGTGCGTTTGAAATTACCCCGTTTGATACGGCAACCGTTTCGGTCGCTCAGCATGCTGCTGAACTGACCAAGGCAGGAAAACTGCTGTCGGTTGCTGGCGGCGGTGACACGGTCGCAGCGCTGCGTCATGCCGATTCTGATCAGGCATTTTCATATGTCTCGACCGCGGGCGGTGCCTTCCTTGAATGGCTTGAAGGCAAAACCCTTCCAGGGGTGGCAGCGCTTCGCGCCAGCTAAGCCATCACCTTTGCGGCAGAATGACAAACCCCGCCAAGCTGGCGGGGTTTTCTTTTGGCTGATCCGTAAAGGCCCGCGAGCCTAATCCTTTTTGACGTCGGGCAGGCTGTTTTGCGCGGTGCTTTGCATGATGGCATCGCGATCCTTGAGGAAGGCGGCATAGCCATTTTCGGTCATCGCACCGGCCAGTTCGATATATACGGTGAACAGGCGCGATAATGTATCGGCCTCGTCGGTATCAAGAACGGACAGCAATTCGCTTGATCGCGCCTGACCGGTTTCAAAATGCTCCCACGCATGTTCGAGCAGGATTTTGCCAAGATAATCCAGATCATCATATTTGCCCTGACCGATGGCATTGCGGATCTCACCAAGGGTGATGTCGGCGGCAATCAGCATTTCGGAGGGGATGGTAACCAGGCGGTCCGGGCCTTTGATGTCTTCGGGCAGGTCGCGCAGGATGTGAATGATATAGCAAAAGATTGCCATATCGCGCGCATTATAAAGCGGCGGATTGGTCAGCGGTGAGGTATAGCCGATTTCAGGATCATGCCGGGCAGAAAGAAGATAAACAAAGATCGATGCCGGGGCAGCGGTTGCCCCTTCGCAATAAGCGATGAAATCGTCCCATTCATCCATCGGTTCTTCCGCGATGTCGCGATGAAGTGCATCGGCCAGTTCAATCCATGGATCGGCGGGAAGGTCGCTGCGGCCAAGGGTCAGGCGGAGCGCGTCATAAACCGGACCGGTCAACGGACCGCCTTCGGGCATCGGATTGTCCACATCGGCCTTGGCAGCCATGACCTGTGCTTGCCACTGATGAACGGTTTCAAGAACCGCTTCGCGTTCGGCATCACGCTGGGCATCAGGAAGTTCCAAGAACCCGTCATCAACGATATCGTCAATCACGCGCATCGAGGCATAGGCAGCCAAAAAGAATCTCTGGCGTTCCGGGCCAAGGCGCATGGCCGCACGATAGAGGTTGGCGTTTTTTGCCGCTGCCAGATCGTTACAGGCATCAAATGGTGCGCCAAGCACAGCGTGTTCTGGGGGAAGCGAATGGCTCATGCGCGTCTGTATGTTCCTTTGGGTTTCCTTCCAAAGAGTCATACAGGACTGCCCGCCTTGCGCAAGATCGGAATTGGGAATTATGCGTAAAGCCCAAGGCTGCGTTCAACCAAATCATCAGAACTTGATCTTATAACTCGCCGTTAGACCCAGCATGGCGTCAATTCCGTCAAGAAGGCCGTCTTCGGTGTTTTTGGTGCCCAGATCCCGCGAGACAGAGCCATGCAAGCCAATCCAGATATCTTCAAGCGGCATATAGGATAGTGAACCCGCGAGCCCGGCGTCATTGGCATTCGAAACACTATTCAAGCCAAACCTTGGGCGGGCAAGATGACGGGTGCCAAATTGGTCGGTTTCGTACACCCCGACAGTTCCCGGCGCAGCCGCGTTAAGATCAAAGAACGGCCCCATTGAAAAACCGAGGTCGGGTGATGGTGAATAACCAAGGCCGATCCGCGCATTAATGCCGTGATCAGACCGCGGTGCGCCCCCGAACTCAAGCCAATATTGTGATGGGTTCCCCGATGCATTGGCATCCGGGTCGAGCGTGATGCCATACCGCGCAGATGGTGTGAAATCGGGATTAAACCCGGATGGGCTTGATGGGGAAATACCATCTGGACCAAAGGCACTACCGCCTGGAATTAACTGAAAACCACTGGCGGAAGATGCTTCGGTTTCGAGTGACTGGGCCATGACAACAGGGCTCTGAGCCGTACTTGCAATCAGCAAGGTCGCCAGAATCGTCAGAGTCCGCTGTTTTTTTACCCAATCCAACCAATGCAGCTTTGTCATGTCGCCTGTTCCAACAGGTGATTGAACAACCACAAAAATCGAGGCAACAGCCAAGCCGCGTCTCGTCCCGGACGCTTGAATGGTGTGATTTTGTCGGTCCCAACCAACATCCGTCGAACCCGTGCCGCGTTCTTGGCGCGCAGCAAAGCAGTACCGGATTCAAGACGGACGGGATTTCAAGGCGTGATAATATCCTGTAACGGGCAAAGCTTGACCGGTCAGGATGTGCTCTTGCTCAGAAAGTCCCGAATTGCGTCGATTTGCGCTTTGTCATTCAGATGGGGAGCGTGTCCGCAGTTCGCCACTGCAAAAACCGGCATTTCCGGTTTTTTCTGCTTCATCTTTTCGACAATGGGTTTGGGAATCAGGTCGGATTTCTCGCCGCTGATCAACATGACGGGGCAGGGCAGGGCTTCGAATTCGGCCCAGGCGTCAAATGAATCAATATGTTCGGCAAAGACCCGCATAACTTCGGGGTCGTAATGCATCATGAAATTGCCGTTTGGCAACCGGCGAACGGAACGCGACGCCAAAAATGCCCATGTCGCATCATCGGCCACCCCGAAAGAGGCATAAACCAGCCGCACCAGCTGTTCGACCTCGTCGATGGTTTCAAATTCCGGAGATGCCCCGACATACGATTTGATCCGTGCAACCGCATCGGGATCAAGTTCCGGG
This sequence comes from Thalassospira sp. UBA848, assembly GCF_002295455.1. NCBI lineage: Bacteria > Pseudomonadati > Pseudomonadota > Alphaproteobacteria > Rhodospirillales > Thalassospiraceae > Thalassospira > Thalassospira sp. UBA848. The sequence continues at coordinate 19,212 of NZ_DBGS01000052.1, forward strand.
CCGATATCATTAAGTACCAATCGTTCGATACGCCCTGCGACCTCGGTCGTGGCGTAAAGCCCGATCAAGCCACCCATGGATGTGCCAATCCAGTCGCAGGTATCGATTTTGAAATGGTCCAGCAGTTCAAACATCTGCGCAACATAGAATGGCACGGTATATTCCGCATCCGGATCACGGGCCCAGCCAGAGAAACCGCGCCCGATCATTGATGGGCACAGCACGTAATATTTATCGGTGAAATGTGGCGCGACATGGTCAAAGTCATCGGCCAGACGGGCGAGACCATGCATCATCAAAAGCGGCCGATTGGCCGGATCGCCCCATGCCCTGACATGGACCTCGTAACCGCAGCATTTGACGAAATGTTCGCGAAAATCGGCCATCGGGGGCTCCTTGTCAGGGATGTCTGCTTTCCGGGCTTACCCGGATTTCTTTTGGGCGATCATGAACAGACGGTTGAACGGAAACAGGGTTCGCCCATCATCACGTGATGGATAAACCTGATTAAGACGTTCCTTGTATTTCTTGGTAAATTTTTCGCGCGCTTCGTCATCTGGCAGGGCATCCATCACCGGACGCAAGATGGTCGAGCTGGTCCAGTTATACACCGCATCGGGGCCAGTCAGGACATGGCAATACTGGGTTTGCCACAGATCGATGTCGTCACAGGACGGTGCAAGCGCATCGAAATAGTCACCCGGACGCATGATGCGGGCTGCGTGCATGGCGGTTGCCACTTCCTTGCGCCAATCCATGCCGGCTTCACCGATCAACTGGTGACTGGGGGCAAGAAAGTTATTGGGCACCTGAATGGCGATCATGCCGCCGGGGCGCAGATGTTCAAGAAGACGTGGAAACAGCTTTGAATGATCAGGCACCCAGTGCAGTGCTGCGTTGGAAAACAGCAGATCAACCGGCTCATCAGGTTGCCAATCTGCGATGTCTGCCTTTTGCCATGTGATGTCTTCTTCGCGCTTGCGCGCGGTTTCAAGCATCTCGTCAGAAGAATCGACGCCAACGATGCTTGGTCCGTCAGCCCTGCCTGCACCATAAGCATCGGCAAGAACCGCTGTCACTGATCCCGGGCCACAGCCAAGATCGACAATGCTACGGGGAGAAAACCCGTTTGCCGGTTTGGGCAAACGTGAAATCAGATCGATGGCCGGTCGCAGGCGCTCATTGCCGAACAAACCGTAACGGGCAGGGTCCCAATGTGTATTGCTCATGGGAAACTCTTAACGCGTTTCGGGAGCCGTTTGAAGCATGGAGGTGACCAATTCCCAAAGACTTACGCCCCGAACCAGTGAACGGGGCGCAGTAAACCGGATTTACATCACGTCAGGGCAGCGATCAGTGATCAGCTGCCTCGAGCTGATCATAGTGGCCCTTGATCAGATGGAACATGAACAGCACGGCACCAATGAACATGGCAAGGCCGACGAAGTAGGAATAGCCGTCCTGCGAACCTGACGCATAAAACAGGCCGAAAAGACCGACCACAATGGTCAAAACACCAAAGATCAACCGATCCATACCCATGCTGGAACTCCTCTAAGCCGAATGTCTGTTTATTAAATCTAACGAAAACTGCGCTGCGATCAAACCGCAAACATCGTCTTATGCATCACCCATTTCACGAATTCTTTGCGGTACATCATGAAATTCAGCCGCGATTTGCAAATAAACAGGTCTTTTGAACGGTACGATCAGATCAGGCAAGGTCGCCAGATCGTTCCAGCGCCAGCTATCAAACTCCGGGTCTGGCACATCAATATTGATGTGCTTGTCCTTGCCGGTAAAACGCATGGCGAACCATTTCTGTTTCTGGCCGCGATACTTGCCTTTGAAAGCCTTGCCAATCAGATGTTTGGGGAGATCATAGGTCAGCCAGCTTGGCGTCTCAGCGACGATTTCGGCTTTGTCGGTTCCGATCTCTTCCTTGAGTTCGCGCATTGCGGCTTCGACCGGGGTTTCCCCCTCATCAATTCCGCCTTGCGGCAATTGCCAGGCGCCTTCGAACCCGTAGCGGTTGCCCATCCAGACCAGTCCGTCGGCATTGAACAGGGCAATGCCGACACACGGACGATAGGGAAGGTCCTCTGCTGTGACGTGATCCGGGGAACCGGTTTCCGTCTGTTTGGGGGTGTCGGACTTTTTTGCCATGATTGCTCCTGACGGGCGGGCCAAGCGGCCCGGCAACTGTTGCTAGTTCTCAATTGTGTCGGCCGGTTCGGCGTTCTCTTCCTGGGCTGCCTGCTCGGCCATGGCTTCGCGTTCGCGTTCTTCGGCTTCTAGGCGGGCCGCTTCGGCCTCGTCCGCTGATTGCGGCGTGACCTGCTGGCCGCTAATTGCGCTGACGGGTACCAGAACAACACCGTGACGGCGCAGGCGGAACGCCCAGTTGCGCAGTCGCTGAATTGTCACCGGATAGGATTGTGCAATTCCGACAGCAACCCCATTACGTTTGGCCATTTCAACCAGTTCGGCCAGACGGTTGTCAATCTGGCGGCGACTTGGCGTGTCATCAATGATCACATTGCCAATCGCATTCGGGGTGCCTGCGTTTGCTGCCAATTGTGCACCATAACTGGCAACTCCGCTGCCCGATGCTTCGACATACATCAGGCCCGTGCGCGAGATGAATTCGATCACCGGGCGAATGGCGCTATCGAGGCTGCCAAATTTGGATCCCTGACGGCTGACCAGTCCGGCATACCCCGGGAAGCGCGCCAGCAGCCATTCCAGACGGACAAGGTTTTCGCCCTCTGACAGCGACGTCAAAAGCGCGCGCGGGCCGGGATCGGAAAGCGGGAAGTCAGCCGGTTCCATGGGAAGTTCAAGAAAGACCTCATGGCCCATGGCGCGTGCTTCGCGGGCAACGGTTTGCAAATCGCGGGCATAAGGCGAAATCGCCAGCGAGATATTCAAAGGCAGATCATTGATCGCGGTTTCCGTGCGCTGTTCGTTCAGGCCGACACCGGTCAGCATCACCGCGACGACAGGCGTGTCTTCCGGAAGTTCGAACGGGCGCTTATAGGCATCAAAAGGCGTTGTGCCATCATCGCCAATGCGCGGGATGCGGCCAAAGCTGCCTTCTTCGTCCAGACCAGGCAACGGGGCCGGGCGCAGGGGATCGGGCTCGATCGGATCATCAAGCGATCCTTCTTCCTCGATCAGGGCTGCGAGTTCTTCCGGGGTCGGGGCATCATTTCCACCGGTGCCATCAGTTGAACCCGGTGTCCCGATCAGGTCGGAAACGCCATCAAGGTTCCCTGCAATGTCTTCGGCGGATTGCTCTTCACCGTTCGCCGCGTTTGCTGCTTGCTGTGCTGCGCGGTCACGATCCTGAATATCCTGAACACCGCGTGCGATTTCTTCTTGTAGTTCGCGCTCGGTGCCCGGAACCGTAATTGTGGTTTGCGGTCCGCCCATGTGAAACAGGCGCCAGCCGGTTTCAGGGTCCAGAACAGGGATCATCGCAACTGCTGTCGCCCCGAACGGCGACAGAAACAGCGTAATAATCAGCAATTTCGACAGCCAGCTGCGCCGCGATTTGGGCCGTTTTGGCAGTCGTTTTGACTGCACCTCAATGGGCAGCTCGTTAAAGGGAAGATCGTCAAGATTGACATCGTCCTCGTCTTCGGCGGCGTCAGTCATCCCGTCGGCAAGGTCGTCGGCCAGATCATCGGCCATTTCCCCGTCGATGTCGCCGTTCTCCTTTTTGCGGAACGGCAAGGAATTTAGGATTTTCCTGAACACGAACAGCTAGTCTTTCACGATGCCAAGCCCAACCTTATCCATTAGGACGTGGGCCAAACAGGGAAATACCCCGGATCATGTCAAGCGCCCGCGACAGCTGATAGTCGTCAACCGCCAGCTGCTCGGCCTCGTCACGGCGGGAGTTTGCATCCTTTTCTTCATCACTGATGCCTTCGTCCTCATTGCGAAGGGCCCCGCTCAGGGACGCCTCCGAACGACGGGTTTCGGCTTCGATGCTTTCGACGCGTGCCTGCGGAACGATGATGTCCGGCACAATGCCCACTTCCTGAATGGATTTGCCAGATGGCGTGTAATAGCGCGCCGTGGTCAAACGAAGCGCGACGTTGCCCGGCATTGGCAGGATGGTCTGAACCGATCCCTTGCCAAAGCTGCGCGTACCCATGATGACAGCGCGACGGTGATCCTGAAGGGCACCCGCGACAATTTCCGATGCCGAGGCAGAGCCATCATTGATCAGAACCACAATCGGCAAACCTTCGCTGAGGTCACCACTGCGTGCGTTATAACGTTCGGTATTCTCGGTATCACGCGGGCGGGTCGATACGATTTCGCCCTTATCAAGGAAGGCATCGGAAACCGAGATCGCCTGGTCAAGCAAACCGCCCGGGTTGTTGCGCAGATCAATGACCAGACCCTTGATTTCCGGGCCGATTTCTTCGCGCATGTCAGCAATGGCGCGCTGCAGGCCACTAGAGGTCTGTTCATTGAATTTGGTGATGCGGATATATCCGACATCGTCTCTCGGTTCGGCGCGTACTGACTGAATCTTGATGACAGCACGGGTCAGGGTAACATCGAACGGCGCCTGTTCACCCTTGCGGATGATGGTCAGGACAATGTCGGTATTGACCTTGCCGCGCATCATTTCGACCGCGTCATTTAGCGTCATGCCGCGAATGGCGGTG
>NZ_DBGS01000075.1:0-34768 GCF_002295455.1 Thalassospira sp. UBA848
ACCGAGACCAGCTTCACGTTTCTCTTCCAGTAGGCTGCGCTTTGTTCATCCATCGCGCGTCTCCTTCCTAGAAATGATAACTTTCCCTGCCGACATCTTTTTGTGTTGTCTTTGTCGGCTACATAAATGCGTGGCTTTGAATGCACCGAGACACACTCATTGCCCGTAATGGTCGATATCAGCTTTCGAGAGTCGCCATAAGCTAATCATTAGTCGTATAGAACAGGGTGTTAGGGGCTGTTGCCGGGGGTTGTCGGCTAAAAATAATGACGGAATCCGGTCGGTTTTTAAGGTGTGCAATGCAGCAATTCAGACGTGCAAAATCCGAGTTGTTCGTGCCTAAAAAGTGACGTTTTTGCGCAGTAGCCGACCTCTGACAGGCTTTTTGACAGCTTTCTAACGTAGAATCGTCTCCGGACTTGGCCGGTTGGGGAGGATCGTTTGCGGCTTCTGTTGTTTGAAGTTGTTAAGACAGTGCCTGTCGGTTACAAACGGGCACAGTATTTTAGGCACGTATGCATACATGCCACAGTGATCTGACCCGCAAGGGGAAGACCCAACGAATTTTGGATGGGGAATTTAATGGCATCCTACCAGTATATTTACGTCATGAAGGACCTGACCAAGATCCTTCCGGGCGGTCGCGAGCTTTTCAAGGGCATCACGCTGTCCTTTCTGCCGGGCGTAAAAATCGGTGTTCTCGGTAACAACGGCGCAGGTAAATCAACCCTGCTGAAAATTATGGCCGGCATCGAAAAGGATTATGCCGGTGAAGCTTGGCCCGCCGAGGGCGTCAATGTCGGTTATCTTGAACAGGAACCGCAGCTTAATCCGGAAAAAGACGTTCTTGGTAACGTTATGGAAGGCTGTGGTTCGATCGTTGATGATCTTGCACGCTTTAATGAAATCAGCGGCAAATTCGCCGAGCCGATGACCGATGACGAGATGACAGAACTCCTTGCAGAGCAGGGTGAGCTGCAAGAACGCATTGATGCGGCCAATGGCTGGGATCTGGAACGCACCCTTGAAATCGCGATGGACGCCCTGCGCTGCCCGCCCAAGGATTCAGACGTTTCCAAACTTTCCGGTGGTGAGCGCCGCCGCGTGGCACTTTGCCGTCTTCTGCTTGCAAAGCCTGACATTCTGCTGCTTGACGAACCGACCAACCACCTTGATGCGGAATCGGTTGCGTGGCTTGAGCGTCACCTTGAAGATTATCAGGGTACCGTCATTCTGGTTACCCACGATCGTTACTTCCTTGATAACGTTACGGGCTGGATTCTTGAGCTTGACCGAGGTCAGGGCATCCCGTTCGAAGGCAACTATTCCTCGTGGCTGGAACAGAAGCAGAAGCGTCTGGAACAGGAAGCCCGTCAGGAAGGCAGCCGTCAGAAACAGTTGGCGACCGAATTGGACTGGATCCGTCAGAACCCGAAAGGCCGTCAGGCGAAATCCAAGGCCCGTGTTCGTGCCTATGATGATCTTGTTGCCGAGGCGGCAAAAGCTGTCCCGGATTCAACCAAGATCGTTATTCCGATTGCCGAACGTCTCGGGAATGAAGTCATCACCGCCGAAGGCCTGACCAAGGCGTATGGTGACAAGCTTCTGTTCGAGAACCTTGATTTCCGTCTGCCGCCAGGTGGTATCGTTGGTGTCATTGGTCCGAACGGTGCAGGTAAAACGACACTGTTCAAGATGCTGACCGGCAGCGAAACCCCGGATGCAGGCGATCTGAAGATCGGTGAAACCGTTAAGATGGGCTATGTCGATCAGTCGCGTGACTCGCTTGATCCGAACAAGACCGTTTGGCAGGAAGTTTCCGATGGTCTTGACGAGATTCTTCTGGGCAAGCGCCCGATGAGCTCACGCGCGTATGTTTCGCAGTTTGCCTTCAAGGGCGCGGACCAGCAGAAAAAGGTCGGTCAGTTGTCTGGCGGTGAACGTAACCGCGTTCATTTGGCCAAGATGCTGAAATCCGGCGCGAATGTCTTGCTGCTTGACGAACCGACCAACGATCTTGATGTCGATACGCTGCGTGCGCTTGAAGAAGGTCTTCTGGAATTTGCCGGTTGTGCTGTGGTTATCTCGCACGATCGCTTCTTCCTTGACCGTATCGCGACCCATATTCTTGCTTATGAGGGCAACTCGCATGTCGAGTGGTTCGAAGGTAACTATCAGGAATATGAGGCGGATTACAAACGCCGCTATGGTGAAGAGGCAAGCCGCCCGCACCGCATCAAATACAAGCCGCTGACCCGTTAAGCTGGTTTGTCGCGTTAAGGAAAAGGCCACCGTCAGGTGGCCTTTTTTATTTTGGTGATAGACAAATAAAAAAGCCACCGTCTCAAGGAGGGTGGCTTCTGCATTCTTTTTTTGCGGCGTTTCTTAAAGGCCGGTTTTTGCCTTAAGTGCCTCTGTCAGGGCGCTGACATCGTCATTGTTCTGCTGGATCACCGATGTGAATTCGTCACGCTGGGTGATGCCCATGCTCAGACCTTCGATGGAAACATCAATGATCTTGTAGCTGTCATCAAAGACCCGCATCCGCCAGACAATGTTGATTGGTGGGCCGTCAGGACGGACAAATTGCGATTCTACAAAGGTATCCTTGTTCTTCTGGACCTCATTGCCGACGACAAACTGCTCGCCGTTAAATTCCTTGAACTGGTTGGCATAATTCAGGGCCAGATAGTTCTGCAGAAGAACAGAAAACTCTTCGATCTCGTCTTTGGAAATTGACCGCCAGTAGCGCCCGAGAACGAATCGCGACACAACGTCCATCGCAAAGTAGCGATCCATCAGGGAGACGAACTTCTTGCGACGCACATCATCAGCAAGTGTCTGGTCGGTGAGTTCGTTGATGGCTTGATCAGCCATCGTCTGAATGACGTTGGCCGCACTGGTTTCCACAGCGACTTCTGCGATGACACCCGGATGCGAGCTGTTTGCCATCGACGGGCCAGGCCAAGCCGCTGCGATGGCGATCATCGCGGCGGTTGGTATGGCGATTTTGCTGTTTGCCATGACGGGCTCTTATTCGCTTGCAGCTTCGACAGCATCGTCGAAGTCAAAAGATGCGCTTTCGTCTTCAACAGCCGTTGCCGGTGCCGGGGCACCGTTACGGATCAGCGTGTTGCGCTGCTGACGATAGAGGCTGCGAAGTGCTGCATAGTAATCAATAGATGATTTCTGCAGTTCGTTGAGCTGGTTGATCGTCGCATAGCGATAATGCAGTGCGCTCAGACCGATCGAGCCAAGATAAAGGGCTTCTGCCGTGTCGCTGTTTTCAGCGCCCCAGGTCAGCGGGTTGGCAAAGTAATCAACGGCAAGGCCGGTTGTATCACGCAGGTTGGACGGGCCAAGCAACGGCAGCACAATGTAGGGGCCGCCGCCAATGCCATAATGCGCAAGCGTCTGACCAAAATCTTCGCGGCGATACGGAATGCCGAAATCAGTGGCAACATCGTTGAAGCCCAGAAGACCAATGGTCGAGTTCATGATGAAACGCTGGAATGAGGCAGCAGCCTGATCCGGGTCACCTTGCAGCAACGCGTTGAACGAGTTCAACGGTTCGTTGATGTTGCGCACAAAGCTTCTGACCGACGTTTTGACCGGTTCCGGGGCGATGTCGCGGTACCACATGGCAGCGGGATACAGGACCATAAAGTCCACAGCCCCGTTTACGCCATGAACGACGCGGTTTACCGGCTCAATCGGATCGTAGTCACTCATGTCCTGAGCAGGTTCTGTGGATGCGCACGCGGTCAGCAAAGACAGCGATCCTGCGGCACAAAGTGAAAGCAAAGCTCGAAACTTCATTATTTTTAGCCAACCGATGTTCGATACACAGACTTCCCCTGACCCAAAACGCTTTTTAGTGAAAACACCAAAAAACGTTACCGATCAACCTTCTGTCGGGAAGGGCGATCACGTAACGCGCACGCCTCAGATAACCATCTGGTTAGCATAGGGGGAATTTAAACACCAGCATACAAAAAGTTGATCGGGATCAAGCAGTTTTGTGGTGTGATGTTTATGCAACACAATTGCGCGCGAAATTATCCCTTGAACAAATATAAACATATCTTTATATCTTTGTCATCGACGTGGAGGTCATTGACATGGAACAGGTTCTTGCAAGATTGCGTGCGGCTGCCGAAGCAACGCGGCTTCGTCTGTTGGCAATCTGTGCCGAGTGCGAACTGACTGTCAGTGAGATCACCCAGATCATTGGTCAAAGCCAGCCCCGCGTATCCCGACATCTTAAACTGCTGTGTGAGGCGGGCTTGCTGGTCCGTTTCCGCGAGGGCACGTGGGTATTTTACCGCACGCCGCATTCCGGCCCCGGGGCTGACCTTGTTCAGCCTGTGCTGGATCTTTTGCCCAAGGATGACGAAACACTGTCTTTGGACCGTGCCCGTCTTGAACAGGTCAAGGCCGAGCGTGAGAAAATCGCCACAGAGTATTTTCGCGCAAACGCCAAGGACTGGGACCAGATCAGATCACTGCATATCGATGAAGCCGTGGTCGAAAAGGCACTGCTTGAAGCGGTTGGAGATCTAACGGGTGGACGGATTCTCGATGTTGGTACCGGCACAGGGCGCATACTTGAGCTTTTGGGGCATGAGGCCGAAGAAGGCGTTGGCGTTGATATGTCGCGCGAGATGCTGGCCGTGGCCCGTGCAAGATTGCAACGTGCGGATTTGTCCAACTGTCTTGTTCGGCAAGCAGATATGTATCAGTTGCCCTATCCGGGCGGCATGTTTGACCTTGTGACTCTTCATCAAGTACTTCATTTCGCCGAAAAACCTGAAGCGGCGCTTGCTGAAGCTGCGCGGGTGCTCGCACCGGGGGGCAAGCTTGTCATCGTTGATTTTGCCCAGCACGAACATGAAGAGCTTCGCGAGGAACACGCGCATCGCCGTCTTGGATTTGATGATGCGTCACTTAATGCGTGGTTCCGCGCAAACAAGCTTGAGCCCGACAATGTGATCAGCTTGCCGGGCAAGCCGCTGACGGTTCGGATATGGGCTGCGCATCCGGCCCCGGGGGACGTTGCGGATGCAGGTGAAAAGAGATCAGAGAAGGCCGCAGAGTAGCACGCGCCGGTTTACGAAATTACCACGATAAAAAGACCCGAGGATCCAACCCAAGGGACATCGAAGACAGGATTGAAATATTGATATGATGACGGTTCAGGAAATTAAGGCAGTACGCAAAAACCTTAAGGTTTCTTTCGAATTCTTCCCGCCGAAAACCGAGAAGATGGAAGAAACCATGTGGCGGTCAATCCGTCGGCTCGCGCCGCTCAACCCGTCTTTTGTGTCCGTAACGTATGGTGCTGGCGGCACAACGCGTGGTCGTACTCATGGCAGTGTGACCCGAATTCAGGGCGAAACCGGTATTCCTGCCGCCGCCCATCTGACATGTGTCGGCCATACCAAGGAAGAAATTGACCAGATCGCCCGCAGCTATTGGAACGAGGGTATTCGATCAATTGTCGCCCTTCGCGGTGATCTGCCGGATGCTGGTGATACATACGAACCGACGCCGGGTGGCTACGCCTATGCAGTGGATTTGGTTGCGGGCCTTAAGGAAATCGCTGATTTTGATATTTCGGTGTCGGCTTATCCTGAAACGCATCCGGATGCACCGAGTGCGGATTTCGAGATCGAGTATCTCAAACGCAAAATCGACGCAGGTGCAAACCGGGCGATTACCCAGTTCTTCTTTGACAACGAAACATATCTTCGGTTCCGTGATAAATGTGTGGCTGCGGGCATTGATGCCCCGATCGTTCCGGGGATTTTGCCAGTAACCAACTTTGGCTCACTCTTGAAATTTGCGGACATGTGTGGTGCTTCTGTACCGCAGCGTTTGCATTGGCGTTTCGAAGGTTTGGACGAGGATCCTGATACGCGCCGAATGGTTGCTTTCCACGAAGCGATTTCGCAGGTGGAAGGTCTGATCAGCGAAGGCGTTACCGACTTCCATTTTTATACGCTTAACCGTGCCGAACTTACATATGCCATCTGTCATGCGCTGGGCATTCGCGGGCCTGAACAGGCAGCCGCCTGATCGTCCCTTTTGCTTTTGACCATGACGCATGAAGAATTAACTGGATAAAAATGATGAATGACCGCAAGGAACGCATTGCCCTGCTGCGCAAACGGGCCGAGGAAAAGATACTGATCCTTGATGGCGCGATGGGCACGATGATCCAGAAACACTCGCTGTCCGAAGAAGATTACCGCGGAGAGCGTTTTGCTGACTGGAAACAGGATGTAAAAGGCAATAACGATCTTTTGTCCCTGACCCAGCCGGACATCATCAAGGATATCCATTTGCAGTACATCGCGGCCGGTGCGGACCTGAACGGGACGAACACGTTCAGCGCGACGACGATTGCCCAGGCTGATTACGGCATGGAAGATCTGGCGTATGAGATTAACTATGAAAGTGCCAAAATCGCGCGTGCGGCCTGTGATGAGTGGGAAGCATCCCATCCCGGGGATGTGCGGTTTGTGAATGGTGCAATTGGTCCGACCAACCGGACGGCTTCGATTTCGCCGGATGTGAATAACCCGGGGTTCCGTGCCATCACCTTTGACCAGCTCAAAGAGGCCTACAAGGAAGCGGCCAAGGGCCTGCTTGATGGCGGGGCGGACACGCTGCTGGTTGAGACGATCTTTGATACGCTAAACGCCAAGGCAGCGTTGTTTGCCATTGATGAAGTTGTCGAAGAACGTGGTGAAGATGTTCCCGTGATGATTTCAGGCACGATTACCGATGCATCGGGTCGCACCCTTTCGGGGCAGACGACCGAGGCGTTTTATAACTCTGTGCGTCATACCAAGCCATTTTCAATTGGCCTGAACTGCGCATTGGGTGCCGAACAGCTGCGCCCCTATGTTCAGGAACTCTCGCGTATTGCCGAATGCCGTGTCTCGGTCTATCCGAACGCCGGTCTGCCGAACGAGTTTGGTGAATATGATCAGTCGGATTCCGAAATGGCCGAGCTGGTCAAGGAATGGGCGGAGACCGGTATGGTGAACCTGTTGGGTGGATGCTGCGGGACAACGCCACCACACATCAAGGCGATTACCGAGGCCGTTGCCGATGCCAAACCGCGCACCGTGCCGAAATTTGAGCCGCGCATGCGTCTTTCCGGCCTTGAGCCGTTTGATGCCGCATAATCCCGATATTGATTGCTGAAAAGAGATCGAAAAGACCCATGACCGACATTTCCAGATTTATCAATATTGGCGAACGGACCAACGTCGCCGGATCGCTGAAATTCAAGAAGCTGATCGTCGAGGAAGATTACGACGCAGCGGTTGAGATTGCCCGTCAGCAGGTCGAAAATGGCGCGCAGATCATCGACATCAACATGGATGATGCGATGCTTGATGCCGAAACAGCGATGGTCAAGTTCATCAACCTGGTTGCAGCTGAGCCTGACATCGCGCGTGTGCCGATCATGGTCGACAGTTCCAAATGGAACGTGATTGAGGCTGGTCTGAAATGCCTGCAGGGCAAGGGGATCGTCAACTCGATCAGTCTGAAGGAAGGCGAAGAACCCTTCATCGCACAGGCCAAGATGCTGCGTCGCTATGGTGCGGCGGTTGTCGTCATGGCCTTTGACGAGAAAGGCCAGGCTGATACGGTTGATCGCAAGTTCGAGATTTGCAAGCGAAGCTATGACGTGCTGGTCGAAAAGGTCGGTTTCCCGCCTGAGGACATCATTTTCGATCCAAACATCTTCGCCGTCGCAACCGGCATCGAAGAACACGACAACTATGCTGTCGACTTCATCGAAGCCTGCAAGCTGATCAAAAAAAACCTGCCATACGCCAAGATTTCAGGCGGTGTTTCCAACGTTTCCTTCTCGTTCCGGGGCAACAACCCGGTCCGCGAGGCGATGCATTCGGTGTTCCTCTATCACGCCATTCAGGCGGGACTGGATATGGGGATCGTCAATGCCGGTCAGCTGGTTGTTTACGAAGAAATTCCCGAAGAACTGCGTGAGCGCGTTGAAGACGTCATTCTGAACCGTCGTTCGGATGCGACCGATCGTTTGCTTGAAGTTGCCGAGAAATACAAAGGCACAGGCGGGCCAGAGAAAAAGGCCGACCTTGAATGGCGTAAAAAGCCGGTCAATGAACGTCTGGCCCATGCGCTGATCAATGGTATTGCCGAATATGTCGAGGAAGACACCGAAGAAGCCCGTCAGCAGGCCGACAAGCCGCTTCATGTGATTGAAGGTCCGTTGATGGATGGCATGAACATTGTTGGTGACCTGTTTGGCGCCGGTAAGATGTTCCTGCCGCAGGTGGTAAAATCCGCCCGTGTGATGAAAAAGGCGGTCGCCTATCTGATTCCCTTCATCGAAGAGGAAAAAGACGGCAAGCACGAAACCAATGGCAAGATCTTGCTGGCGACGGTCAAGGGCGATGTTCATGACATTGGCAAGAACATTGTGGGTGTCGTTCTGCAATGTAACAACTTCGAGGTCATTGACCTTGGGGTGATGGTGCCGACCCAGAAAATCATCGAAACCGCCAAGGCGGAAAATGTCGACATGATCGGTTTGTCGGGACTGATTACGCCGTCGCTTGAAGAGATGACCTATGTCGCAGCCGAAATGGAACGCCAGGAGCTTGATATCCCGCTTCTGATTGGCGGCGCGACAACGTCGAAAGTGCATACTGCGGTTAAAATCGCGCCGAACTATCTGAAGTCTTCGGTGGTTTATGTGATTGATGCGTCGCGCGCAGTGGGTGTGGCCAGCAATCTGCTTTCAAAAACCAACGGCGAACGTTTTGCCGAGGAAATTCGCAACGAATATGTTGCGATGGCTGAAAAGCATGCAGCACAGCAACTGCAGAAAAAGCGTTTCTCGATCGTCGATGCGCGTGCCAACAAGGTTCAGCTTGACTGGGAGAACTTTGAAGCACCGGTTCCGCTCAAACCCGGCATCACCCTGTTTGAAGAGTTTGATCTTGAAGAACTGGTTTCACGCTTTGACTGGAAACCGTTCTTCGAGACTTGGGAACTTCATGGGCGTTTCCCTGACATCCTGAAGGATGAAAAGGTCGGCGAAACGGCGCGTAGCCTTTATGCGGACGCGCAGGAAATGCTTAAAAAAATCGTTGCCGAAAAATGGTTCAAGCCCAAAGCAGTTGTCGGTCTGTGGCCGGCCAACTCGGTAGGTGATGATATCGAAGTGACTCCGGCGCCAGAGAAGAATGAGCCGGTGATGCTCCATACCCTGCGCCAGCAGATGTATCGCGAGAACAACAAGCGTCCGAACCGCGCTTTGGCCGACTATATCGCGCCAAAAGACAGCGGCAAGACCGACTATATCGGCGCCTTTGTTGTTACCGCCGGGCCAGAAGTCGAAGAAATCTCTGGCAAGCTTGAAGCAGAGCATGATGATTACAATGCCATTCTGGTCAAGGCTCTTGGCGACCGCTTCGCCGAGGCCTTTGCCGAGCATATGCACGAAAAAGTTCGTAAAGAGCTTTGGGGCTATGCGCCGGACGAGGCGCTTGGCAATGATGATCTGATTGCCGAAAAGTATCGCGGTATCCGTCCGGCACCGGGCTATCCGGCCTGCCCGGAACATACCGAGAAAGGCATTCTCTGGGATCTTTTGGATGCAGAGAAGAATGTTGGTGTGTCACTGACTGAAAGCTATGCCATGACGCCAACATCCTCGGTGAGCGGGTTTTACTTTGCCAACCCGGATGCCAAGTATTTCGGCCTTGGCAAAATTGAACGCGATCAGGTTGAAAGCTATGCCGAGCGCAAAGGCATGACCTTGGCCGAGGCGGAACGTTGGCTTGCCCCGAATTTGAATTACGATCCGCGCCAGGCGAAATAACCGCCTGTCCGGTCGCGATGAAAAGCCCCGCAGACTGCACTCTGCGGGGCTTTTTTTTACGGGCATGTGCTGAACGGCTCTAGTGCGTGGCGTGACAAAACTTGCCGCGCTCGGTAATGCCAACGATCACGATGGCAATCAGCCCTAACACAAAGTAACCAGCCAAAAGCGGGATCACAGTACCATTGAACTGCTGGCCGATGATGCCGCCAGCAATCACGCCAATCAGTGTACTATAAACACCAATCATCGATGACGCGGTGCCGGCAATCGCACCGACCGGTTCCATGGCCAGTGAATTGAAGTTTGGCATGGTCAACGAGAAGCAAAACAGGATCGTGGTCAGTCCGATGCCAAACAACAGCAATGGCGGTTGCCCATCAAACCAGATTGCAATCAGAACATTGATCAGGCTGCTGGCGGTCATGATGAACAGGGCGATATGCGATATCTTGTGCATCCCGATCTTGCGCACCAGGCGCGCATTGACGAATGACGAGAAACTCATGCAGGCGGCAATCATTCCAAAGACCAGCGGGAACCAGACACCAAGGCCGTATACTTCGGTTTCAAAGACTTGTTGGGCAGATCCGATATAGGCCATCAGGCAGGCGAACATCATGCCCATTGCCGAGGCATAACCAAATGTCTGACGATTGGTGACAGTGGTTTTGATGTCGCGACCGATCCGTCGCAAAGAAAGTCTGTGTCGATATTCCGGGTGCAGTGTTTCGGGCATGCGCAGCAGATACCAGCACACAATCGCAATCGCGAGGACGAGCGTGCTGACAAAGATCATGTGCCAGTCGGCAAGCGCAAGGATAAGGCTGCCCGATGCCGGTGCAAACACCGGCAAAATGATGAAGACCATCATGACAAACGACATGACGCGCGCCATTTCACGTCCTGCAAAGCAGTCGCGTGTGATTGCCATGGTCAGTACCCTTGGTGCAGCAGCACCAAGCCCCTGAACAAAACGCGCAATAAGAAGATGTTCATAGCTATTGGCAAAGATCGCCATCACCGTGCCGACGCAATAGATGCCAAGGCCAGCAATAAGCGTGGGGCGGCGGCCAAAGCTGTCGGCAAGTGGGCCATAAACAATCTGCATCAGGCCAAATGCGATCATGAAGACATAAATCAGCATCTGCATGCGATTGCCGTCCTCGATGCCGAAATCTTCTGCAATCGGGCCAAAGGCCGGCAAAAGGTTATCAATCGACAGGGCAACAAGGCCGATTGTGATCGCCATCAGACAGATGAATTCAACAAGTCCGGGCAACGGGCGAGCTGCCTGCGTACCCGTTGGTCGAGGGTCATTCATTATTTTTGGTTCCGTTGAGAACGGTTGGTGGCGGCATTGCTCTTACGCGATATGCGCAGAATGGTGCATTTCGTGCGTTTTTGGCAATGACGGTTTTCTTAAACGGGATCGCGACATTGTGGGGCGCTGAATCCAAGTCACTTGTTTTTGCATATCCACCCCGATCAATCAATGGGCGTCAGCAATGCGAAAATAACCGTGGTGGTACTTGTCTTTACCCTTTATTCGCAGGAAAAGCTGATCCTATGATCACTCCAAATCTCGCATCGCCAACCCTGGTATAGTTGAAATGGCTGAAAAGCTTCTGAAATCGAACATTTTTCTGAACCGTCTGCGCCGCATCGTCAAAAGCGAACAGCTGGTTCTGTCGATTTTGGCTTTGCTGGTCGGGGCATTGGCCGGGGGCGGGACGATCCTGTTTCGTGATGGGTTGTTGTTCATACAGTCGCTGTTTTTCGGAACTGCCGAAGAAGACCTTCATCGTCATCTAAGCGAAATCCCCGTCTGGCAACTTATCCTTGCACCGACAGTCGGTGGTCTGATCGTCGGTGTTTTCATCTATAAATTTCTGCCAGACAAGCGCCCCCATGGAGTTGCCGATGTGATTGACGCGGCATCATTCCATGATGCGCGCATGTCGACCCGTTGCGGGATCAAAAGTGCAATTGCCAGCGCGCTATCGCTGGGCAGTGGTGCGTCGCTCGGTCGTGAAGGGCCGGTCGTTCATATGGGGGCGTCGTTCGGGGCGTGGCTTGCACGGATACTTCATTTGCGGCGTTCGGCGTCGCGAACGCTGTTGGGCTGTGGCGTGGCATCAGCGGTGGCCGCATCGTTTAACGCGCCGCTGGCCGGTGCATTGTTTGCGCACGAAGTGGCACTTGGCCACTATGCCTTGACGGCGTTCGCACCGATTGTGCTGGCATCCGTGACCGGCACAGTCATTACGCGCATCTATTTCGGAGATGAGGTCGCTTTTCTTATTCCCGGTCATGAGATTCAATCATTCTGGGAATTTCCGGCCTTTGCTTTGTTGGGGATTATTGCCGGTATTGCCGCCGTTCTGGTCGTGCGTGCCATTCCGGTCGTGCAGAAGACCGCAAATCGAACCAATGCACCGCTTTGGCTGCGGCCAGCTGTGGCTGGTCTGGTTGTCGGTCTGGTTGCTTTGATCTTTCCGCAAATTGTTGGCGTTGGTTACGGGGCGATGAACGACGCGCTCAATGAAAGCTATAACCTGACTTTCCTGTTTGGTTTGCTGATTGCCAAGGGTTTTGTGGTGTCTGTCTGTATGGGGCTCGGATTTGCAGGTGGCATGTTCAGTCCGGCCCTTTTCCTTGGTGCTATGTTGGGCGGCGCTTTCGGAATTATCGCGACCAGTGCTTTTCCCGAACTGTCATCAGGGTATTCGGCTTACACCCTTGTGGGAATGGGGGCGGTGGCGGCAGCTGTGCTTGGCGCGCCGATCTCAACGACGCTGATCATTTTTGAGCTGACCGGTGACTACGCCCTTACGGTGGCCGTGATGGTGGCGTCTGTTCTGGCGTCCGTTGTGATGGATCAGTTCCAGGGTGGGTCATTTTTCCAGTGGCAGTTGAAATGCCGCGGTTTGTCGACCCGTTGGGGTCGGGAAGTCAATTTGCTGCGCACGATCAAGGTCGCCGAGATCATGAAGCGCGAATATGAAACAGTCCCGCTGACAGAAGGGCTGACCACCGTGCGCGAAAAACTGATCAACGCGCCATATTCCGAACTGTTCGTGATTGACGATCAGGGCAAGTTGCATGGCACGATCACGCTGACGGATTTGCGCCACGCCGCATTTGACCCCAATCTTGGTGACGAAGTCACGGCCGGTGAGGTCGCACGTTCAAAACCGCCGGTGTTGTATCGTACAGACAGTATCGAAAAAGCCATCAAACTGATGGAGCAAACAGGCGAGGAACATTTGCCCGTTCTTAACAGTGCCGAAGAACGCCATATCATCGGCTTCGTGCATGAAAAGGACGCGATGATGGCCTACAACAACGCGTTGCTTGAACTGCAAAGCGAAGAGCGCGGTGATGCGCCGCCCAAACTGTTCTAGTGGGCGATCCGCGACGAAAAAGAGCAGCGCTATACCGCGCTGCTCCGTTCAAGGTGTCAAGGCCTGCCAAATCAGGCGGCCAGTGCAGGTTGCTGTCGTGCTGGTTGACCAGACATGACTTGGGCTGCAACCCGACTATCAAGGCCGGCAACGTTTTCCGGAAGGTCAGCTGCAGCCTGTTGAGCTGCATCATCAATTTCCAGCCGTTCGTTGCGTTTCTCGATCTCGGCCTTTTCGTCACGTTTCTCGTCCTTTGTTGGCGGACTCAAACTGTCACGAAGGGCGGATTTGAATTCTTCCTCGGCATCCTGCTCAGCAGTTGCAGGATCGTCATTGGCCGGATCAGAATTTGACGAGAAGACTCCATTGGAGACCTTTTCACCGGAAGTGGCATCCTTGCTTTGGTCAGCAACATTCGCCATTGCGTCGGCAAAGGATGTCGACCCGCTTCCGGTTGTTTGCATTTCCAGCATGACCGCCTGCACCGAGTCAGACAAATCGCTGAACTTGGTGCCATAAAAGGTCGGTTGTGCAGATTTGCTGCTTTGTGGTGTTGCGCTAAATGCGCTGTATTTGTCGATACCTTCGGGTCCACCATCCTTAGATACTGAAGTTTTGGGCGACGATATCGGAAGCCCAAACCCCAATCCAAGAAGACTGTTCATGAAAAATATCCTTCTTCATGGATATACACAGCACCACGCCAAACAAAAGGCGAAGCTTTTGCAAGGCGTGACGCGAACCGGAAAAATTCATGCAACTTCAAGACCATTGGCACTTTTCCAAATGTTTGCTGATCTCATCAGCCTCGCATTCAGCCGAAAATCACTGTTGTGGGGATTTTATCTGTCTTGAGCGGCATAATTTACCCATTATCCAACAGGTTATAACCTGCCAGCCCTAACGGACGATCGGATAAGTGCAAGGTGACGGGCAATATGCCTATGATACAGACAGCATGAATGATGCCGGGTTCGGAGGCCTTTAATGCACCTTCATCTGATTGGGGGCGCGCGTCCCAACTTCATGAAAATCGCACCGCTATGGCATGCGTTGCGTGGGCACCAGATAATCCGGCCGGTATTTGTTCACACCGGTCAGCACGCCGATGCAGTTATGACCAGTGACATCTGGCGTGATCTTGGACTTCCGACGCCCGATCATGTTCTGGGTTGGAAATCGTGCGAAACCCGTGATCCGATGGCAAAGATGATGCAGGCCTACGAGGCACTTTGCCATGATCACAGGCCTGACTTGGTTTTGGTGGTAGGGGATGTGAATTCATCGCTGGCTGCAGCGATGGTTGCAGCTGAAATGCGAATTCCCATCGTGCATCTTGAAGCAGGGCTGAGATGTTTTGATCCCGCCATGCCAGAGGAGCAAAACCGTATCGCCATTGATCACAGGGCGGATCTGTTGCTGACCCCGTCGATGGATGCGGATGACAATTTACGGGCCGAGGGGATCGCGCCAAACCGCATCAAGCTGGTTGGCAATATCATGGCCGATACATTATCGATGATGGACGCGCAAATCGAAAAGGCCGATATAGTCGGCAAAACCGGGCTGAAAAAGCGGCGTTATGTGTTTGCCACTTTACACCGCCAAAGCAATGTCGATGATTCCGCTCGGTTGAGGCAGATATGCGCGGCGCTGGTTGAACTTGCGAGGAACGAAGAGGTCTGTTTCGTCCTTCATCCGCGCACCGAACAGCGTCTCAATGCATTGGGTTTGAGTGACGAGTTGACCGCAGCAGGCATTCGGTTGTTGCCGCCGATGGGCTATGTCGGGTTTACCAGTTTGATGCGTGATGCTGGTGTGGTTGTCACAGACTCTGGCGGGGTACAGGAAGAAACCAGCCTTCTTGGTGTTCCATGCCTGACGCTGCGAAAATCAACCGAACGCCCAATCACCATTACGCAGGGAACCAATCGGCTTGTCGCGGTTGATCAGCTAACCGAGGCCGTCACGTCTGCGCTTCACGCTTCTGGCAATCGCACCCGTGTTCCTGCCAAAATTCCGTTATGGGATGGCAACACTTCTCCGCGTGTCGTGACTGAACTCGAAGCCTTTTTGGGTTTCTAGGCTGGTTGGTGAGAACCTTGGTGCGAAAGGCTTGGTTGATGCCCGCAATGTGGTGCAGAATGTAAAAATCAACGGGTCAATATGGAACGACACTGGCCCCCTTCGCACAGCGTGATATATATGCGGTCATGATGGATGATCCCTTCGAAATTGATGAATTCGCAGCCAGCCCTGAAATGCGTCTGGCCGATACACCGACCCCGGCATATCTCGACAATCTGAATGCCGAGCAGCGCGATGCTGTAGAAACGCTTGATGGACCTTTGCTGGTTCTGGCGGGGGCAGGCACCGGAAAAACGCGCGTTTTGACCACGCGTCTGGCGTATCTTCTGGAAACCAAGGCGCAGAGCGAACGCCTGCATCCCCAGCAGATCCTTGCGGTGACCTTTACCAACCGTGCGGCAAAGGAAATGCAGGAACGTGTCGCTCAGGCGCTTGGGCGTCCTGTTGAAGGCTGGTGGTTGGGAACCTTCCATTCGCTTTCGGCGCGCCTGTTGCGCCGCCATGCGGAACTGATCGGGCTGCAATCAAACTTCACCATCCTTGATAGCGATGATCAGGTCCGGCTGCTTAAGCAGATCATGGATGCCGAACAGATTGATCCGAAAAAATGGCCAGCCAAGCAACTGATGGGCATCATTCAGCGCTGGAAGGACAAGGGCCTGACGCCTGAACGGGTCAATGAAAGTGTCGAGTTCGCCAATGGCGGAGCCAAGCACCTGTATAAGATTTATCAGGAACGCCTCAAGGTCCTGAATGCGTGCGACTTTGGGGATCTTTTGCTGCATTGCTTGACCCTGTTCCAGCAGCATCCGGAAGTTCTGAAGCAGTATCAGAATACCTTCCGCTACATTCTGGTCGACGAGTATCAGGACACCAACGTGGCCCAGTATCTATGGCTGCGCGCAATGGCGATGGTTCATCGAAATATCTGCTGTGTTGGTGATGATGATCAGGCGATCTATAGCTGGCGCGGGGCCGAAGTTGGCAACATCTTGCGCTTTGAGTCTGATTTCCCGGGCGCGAAAGTCGTTCGTCTTGAGCAGAATTATCGCTCCACGCCGCATATTCTGGCCGCGGCATCCAAACTGATCACGTTTAACGACGGACGTTTGGGCAAGCAGCTTTGGACGGAAATCGATAGTGGCGAAAAGGTCTTTGTCAAAGGTGTTTGGGACGGTGAAGCAGAGGCGCGCCTGATCGGTGAAGATATCGAAGCCCTGCAAAGCAAGGGTGTAGGTGCATCGCAGATCGCCATTCTTGTGCGGGCCGGTTTCCAGACCCGTGAGTTTGAAGAACGGCTGATCACGCTTGGTATCCCTTATCGGGTTGTTGGCGGCCCACGCTTCTACGAGCGTCAGGAAATCCGTGATGCGCTGGCTTATATCCGACTTGTTGCGCAGCCCAATGACAGTTTGGCGTTTGAGCGCATCGTCAATGTGCCCAAGCGCGGGGTGGGCAAGGCAACGCTTCAAACCCTGCATCAATATTCGCGTGATCAGGCGATCTCGCTTCCGGATGCGGCGCGTGATCTGATTGATACCGAGGAACTCAAGCCCAAGATGCGCCAAAGCATCGGTGGGCTTTTGGCTGATTTCAAACGCTGGCGCGAGATGCTTGGCAACAGCAGCCATGTCGAAGTCGTTGAAACCGTTCTGGATGAAAGCGGCTATAGCGACATGTGGCGGACATCAAAGGAAATTGATGCGCCCGGCCGTCTGGAAAACCTGAAAGAACTGGTGTCTGCAATTGGCGAGTTCGAGAACCTGACCAGCTTCCTGGAACATGTTTCACTGGTGATGGAAAACGCGCAGAACGATCATGAGGAAAAAGTCACCATCATGACCCTGCACGCCGCCAAGGGACTTGAGTTCGATTACGTTTTCCTGCCCGGTTGGGAAGAGGGCGTCTTTCCCCATCAACGCGCAATGGATGAAAGCGGGGTCAAGGGCCTCGAGGAAGAACGTCGTCTGGCTTATGTCGGGATTACCAGGGCGCGTAAACGTGCGACCATTTGTTATGCAGCCAATCGGCGCATCTATAACCAGTGGCAATCGGCCCTGCCATCGCGCTTTGTCGATGAATTGCCTGATGAGCATATCGAACGCAGCAGTGACACCGGCCTTGGCGGGCATGGTGGCAATCATTCGCCCGGTGCCTGGGGTGCTGATGACTGGATGAAGATGCCAAGTTGGGCCAGCGACAATACCCCGTCGCGCAATCCGGTATCCGGTGCCGGGGAGCGCAAATTCGCATCCAGTGGTTGGCAGGATCGCGTACGCAAGAACGTGATTGATGTGAAGCCGGATGGTGAAGCCAGCTATTCCACCAATTCGAAATCGTCGAAATACAAGGTGGGTGATACGGTGCGCCATCGTAAGTTCGGCTCGGGCACCGTGCGGGCTGTCGATGGCAATAAGCTGGAGATCCAGTTTGAAAGTGTCGGCATGAAGAAAGTGGTCGACAGCTTTATCCTGCCGGGGTAAGCCCCGGGCAACATTTTCGGATGACCGATTTAACCGGGCAGGGCACATTCGCCGCCCACACAAGCGAGAAGCGATATGACTGAACCCGTTCTTTGCTACAACTTTCAGTTCGAAGTTGATAGCGCCTATGCGCAAGTCTTTGCCGATGCGCTGTTTGATTATTGCGATGCGCTTTCGCATTTCGAACGTGATGGTGATCCGGCAGCACCTTGGCGGGTTGAGGGGTTCGCTAGCGAGATGTTTGACAAGGGCGCTGTCGAAACGGCGGTTTCGATCATGGCATCCGCTGTCGGGATCGAGACACCAACCGTGACATTTGGCACCTATGAGCCAAAAGACTGGGTTGGTGAAAACCTGCGCAGCTTCAAGCCGATCTCGGTTGGGCGGTTCTTTGTTCATGGCTCGCACTGGGAAGAGGAACTCCCGGTATCAAAAACCGCTTTGCAGGTCGATGCCGGTCTGGCGTTCGGTTCTGGTGAGCATCAGACCACCAAAGGCTGTCTTGCTGCAATCGATTGGCTGGCCAAACGCGGACCGCGTCAGAATGCGCTTGATATGGGCTGTGGGTCCGGCATTTTGGGCATGGCCTGTGCCAAAACCTGGCGGTGTCCGGTGATGATGGCTGATATTGATGCGGCATCCGTTCGCGTGGCGCGTGAAAATGCCAAAACCAACAAGGTTGCCGATCTTGTCACCGCCATTCATTCGAACGGTTTTCAGGATTCCCGTATCCGCGATGCCGGTTATTACGACATCGTTTGTGCAAACATTCTTGCCCGCCCGTTGCGCGGCATGGCGCATGACCTGACCAATACGCTCTCGGAAGATGGTGTTGTGATCCTTTCAGGGCTTTTGGCACATCAGGAACAGTTCGTATTGTCTGCCTACCGTGAAGTTGGCTTGTCTCTGGTCAACCGTTTCAAGGTGGAAAACTGGACAACGCTGGTCGTTGGCTAATCTGACCTCTTTGAAAACGAGCTTTTGACGGCTGCCTGTCGCATTCGACGGGCAGCCGTTTTTTATTTCGGCTTCAAGTTATCTTTCGAGCGCCGCAGACCGTCGATTCGCGACGAAAATGGATGTTGGTGGGAAAAATTAAGGTCCCACCAGAAAATCTCCCGCGTTTTTCAATCATTGGTTTTGTGCTTTTCCCGTGAACTACCAAGGGAAACTGCTGTTGTTAAATCTGAGAACCGCTTCTTCACCTTTTGCGTATATTGCAATAAGCAATACTTACGGATAGGTTTATTCTATTCGGTTGTAGGGATGTGCCTCAGAAAGGGAGCTGAGTGATTGAGCGAACTCGAACACCGCATTCTCGTTGTCGATGACGAGCCACCAATCCGCAAATTGCTTTCGCGCATTCTCGAGCGTGCGGGGTTTGATGTGGTCGTTGCATCGGACGGCCTTGAGGCGCTTGCGCAAGTGCGTAGCGATGCGTCTCTTCGACTGGTCGTCTCAGATCTTCGCATGCCCAATTGCAGCGGACTTGAATTCGTCAAACGGGCGATCAATGAATACAAGCGCGATTTTGAGTTCATTCTATTGACCGGGGACGGTGACAAGTCTGACGCGGTTACCGCTTTGCGCCTTGGCGTACGGGAATTCCTCGATAAACCGATTGAACGTGCCGACCTCGAACGCGCAGTCCTTGATGCGCAGGCGCGACTACTGGAACGCGATCAGGAAGCTGAACGGGTTCGCAAACTTGAACTTGAGAATATCAGTCAGTCAAAAAACCTTGATGACATGAGTCGCAAGCTGGGCGGTGCCGAACAGGAAATGATCGACCGGCTCAGCCTGATCTCCCAATACCGGGATATTGAAACCGCCGAGCATTGTGTGCGTGTCGGGCTCTATTCCCAATTGCTGGCCGAGATGGCAGGGCTGGACCAGAACGTTCAACGCATCATTCGGGTTGCCGGTATTCTGCATGACATCGGGAAGGTCGGGGTGCCCGATGAAGTGCTTCTCAAGGGAGGGAAACTGACCGAAGAGGAATTCAAGGTGATGCAACGCCATACCGAAATCGGTTTTGCGATGCTGAATTCATCCGATAACCCGGTTTTGGCTCAGGCTGCCATCATTGCACGGCACCATCACGAACATTGGGAAGGATCTGGTTACTGCACGGGCCTGTCAGGTGCGGACATCCCGATGGTCGCACGGATTGTCTCGCTGGCAGACGTTTATGACGCCCTGCGCAGTTCGCGCCGCTACAAACCGCCTTACGGTCATCTGGATGCTGTCGAAATCATCACCAGAGGCGACATGCGCACATCACCCGAGATGTTTGATCCCATGCTTCTGGGACTTTTTGCCGAGCATCATGGCCGCTTTGAATGCATCTATAACAGCATGCCCGACCAGTTGGTCTGATTACGGAACAACATAGCCGATGCCAAAAAGATTAAATACCATTCTGAGCTGCACAAGGAACCGCATCGCGGACTTTATGCTGTTTGTGATGACTATTGGTGGGTTGCCCGCGCTGGTTTCCTCGGTTCTGCGTGAGGCCAGCCTGCGGTCCATCGTGGTTGAGGCAGTTCACCTTCTGGTTTTCCTTGCTGTCATCATCTGCCTTTTGATGCGCAAACGTTTGTCGACGCGAACCAAGTCCTTTGTGATTGTCGCCGCGATGACAAGCATGTCGTTGCTTTACATCGTAAAGTTTTCACCTGCCAGCGGCATGGCGATGATGATTGTCGCAACGGTGATCGTGGCCCTGTTCTGTTCGCTTGCGGTAACCATTCGATACGCGGTGTTCTGCTTTCTGGCGATCGTCGGTGTCGGTGCGATGCGGATTTTCGAGCTGGATGGCGGGCTGATTACGGATAGCGGCTCTGTTCCGCATACGTTGCCGGTCTGGGGCTCAGCGCTGTTTGGTTACATCTGGATGACCGCGTCTATTGTGGTTGGTGTGGTCTGGATGCGTCAGGCGCTTTTGCAAACCAGTATGGATCAACTGCGTTCGCAAAACGAATTGATGTCTGGCAAAAGGTTTCTGGAGCAAATCCGCGAGAGCGCATCAGAAGTTGCCAATCATTTCACGTCGCTTGATCGAATTGAGAACGCCTCATTCCGACCAACCTTGAAACGCTTTGCCAATCTGATGGATTGTCAGCGTGCAAGTCTCTGGCTCCAGAGAGATGATGGTGATGTGGAATGTGTTGGGTTGTTTGATGCCAACAATCCATCGGCCACGCATGAAGGTATGGTACTTCGGCGCTCGGTTTTGCCGCGATATTTCGCGGCACTTGAGACCGGCCAAGTGGTGGATGCAGAAGATGCTGTGAATGATCCGCGCACCTCGGAGCTAAAAGACGCTTATCTTATTCCAATGAACGTCAAGGCGATCCTGGATGTTTCACTGATTTCGGCCGCTGGTCGAATGGGCATTCTATGCTTTGAATCGGTTGGGAAAACCAGAGCCTGGCGACCCGAAGAAATCGTCTTTGCCCATATGGCTGGTGCCTTGCTGGCCGCTGCCGCAGGCATGAAAAACGTCATGGAAGCCAATGACGAACTCAGTTTCTCGCGCCGACGGTTTGAGGCGGTTGCCAATTACACGTATGGCTGGGAAAGCTGGATCGCACCTGACGGGAAACTGATCTGGGTAAATCCGGGGGTCGAACGTGTTCTTGGCTATTCAGTTGATGAATGCATTGCGCTTGAGGATTACCCGTTGTCATTGGTCGCGGCAGAGGATCGTGATCGCGTGCGCCACTATATCAACGAGGGGCTAGAGGGTCTTTCGGGAAGCGACCGTGAATTCACCGGCGTCCACAAGGATGGCCGCAAAGTCGGTATCGATATCTCCTGGCAACCAATTGCCGATAGCCAGGGCGGCAATCTCGGGATCAGGGTTAGTTGCCGCGATATCACGGAACGTATCCGGTATCGTCGCGATCTTGAGGTCGCCAAGGCAGATCTTGAAGCCAACCAGCGTCGTCTGCGCGCGCATTTCAATAACGCGAAGATCGGTGTCTTTTACTGGAAGCCTGACAGAACGATCATCGAGGTCAATGAAACGGCTTGCCAACTGTTTGGCTATAGTGCGGATGAAATGGTCGGCAAGAAGCTCGAACTTCTTGTCCCGGAGGAAGACCGGGTACGCTTGCATACGTTGATCAAACGGATCATGGAAACCAAAGACAGCGTTAATAACAGGTTCGAGAATATCAGGAGTGACGGCAGCCGCATTATCTGTGAATGGTATGAAAGCCCGATCTTTGATGCGAATGGCGAGCTTGATTGTATCGCAAGTTTTGCCCTCGACGTAACAGAGCGAGAGCGCCATCAGGAAACCCTGGAATCGATTTATCGCGGTATTCGTTTCCAGGTTGGTGAAGGGTTCTTTGAAAACCTAACTCAGGTTCTTTGCGAAACACTTGGTATGACATATTGCCACGTTGCTGAAATCGTCGGTGACCGTATTAAATCCGTTGCATACTATTCACCGGAAACCGGGCGCAGCGGCCTTGATTTCGCAATAGCTGGATCCGCCGGGGAACGCGTCATCAAAGATGGCGTTTTTGTCTGCCAGGACAATTTCAAAAGTGTGATGCCCGATGTCACACGGGTTACCGACATTGATGTTGTTGGTTATGTCGGGGCGGCTCTTTACGATAGCGAAGGTCAACCGATCGGTATTCTGGTGACAGTGTCTGACAAGCCGCTTGGGGACCCGCAATTGGCCAAGTCCATTGTCGAGGTCTTCGCATCGCGCGCATCCGCTGAACTTCAACGCCTGCAATCTGAACGCAAGCGTGAAAAACTTGAACAGCAGCTCCGCCATTCCCAACGTATGGAAACCATGGGGGTCCTGGCGGGTGGCATCGCGCACGATTTCAACAATATCCTGCAGCCGATCAGCGGTTATGCCGAGTTGCTCTATACTGACCTGCCCGAAGATTCGCCACTGCGTGAAGATGTTCTGGAAATTCGTCAGGGCGCGGATCGCGCCCGTGACCTTGTTCGACAAATTCTGGCCTTTAGCCGGAACTCGGAAACGGAACGTTCGCCAGTTGATGTCGGGTCCATGATTAATGGCGCTGTCAGGTTTGCGCGCGGTTCCCTGCCGTCCAGTGTGTCCCTCAGGGTTGATCTGGCTGCGCAATCCATGACCGTCATGGGCAATGCCACACAACTTGATCAATGTTTGATGAACCTGATTACCAACGCATATCACGCCATTGGTGATCACGGTGAAATCTGTGTGAAGGCCAGCAGGTTCGAAGTCACCGAAGACAGTCTTGAAGTCCATCCGTTGTTATCAACCGGACACTATATCCAGATCAGTGTTCTTGATAACGGTGCCGGGATGGACCCGGAAACAGCCAAAAAAATATTCGATCCGTTCTTTACGACCAAGGAGCCCGGCAAGGGGACCGGACTTGGTCTGTCGACCGTGCATGGGATTATTTCCGGGCATAAAGGCGAAATCTCGGTCTATAGCCGTCTGGGGCAGGGGACGCGGTTTTCCATCCTGTTACCGGAACATGACCGTGAAGCCACAGACGAGAAACGCGATACACAAGGTTTGTTGGCCAGTTCTGGCGGGCATCTTGCCGTTGTCGACGACGAGGAAAAGAACCTCAAGCTTTGCGCGCGGATGTTGGGCCGGATCGGCTATTCCGTGGAAACCTTTAACGATGCTGCCACTGCCCTGGATGCCTTGAGCGCACCGGATGCGGATTTTGACGGGCTTCTGACGGATCAAACGATGCCCGGCATGACCGGTCACAAATTGATCGAAAAACTTCGCGAAGCGGGCAATGATATTCCTGTCGTCGTCATGACGGGATATGCCTCTGACGAAGTGACGGCCTCATTTGAGGCGCTTGGTGTTGCGCGCATCATGTCCAAGCCGCTTGATATCATTGAATTGCATGATGGCTTGGCGGCCGTGTTTGACGATGCCAGTAAAACCGAAAAGCCATCAAGCTCCGCCTCTCCGCCAGCAAAGGCGAAAGACAGCGCAGGTTTGAAACCGGTAGAGTAACCGGGCAAAGAATGTCGGGTTACCGCCCGCCTGAAACATCCACAATGCTGCCAGTAACATAGGACGTATCGTTCGAGATGAGCCAAAAGATACTTTGTGCGACTTCCTTGGGATCTCCGGCACGTCCGAGCGGGCACGCCGGGCCAAGTTCAGCAATTCGTTCTGGCCGGCCACCACTGGCGTGAATATCAGTTTCAATAATGCCCGGCCGCACGGCATTGACCCGAATGCCCATTGGGCCGAGTTCTTTGGCAAGACCTGTGGTAAGGGTGTCAATTGCACCTTTTGATCCGGCATAGTCGATATACTCACCCGGTGATCCAAGTTTTGCCGCGACCGAAGAGACGTTGACGATGGCTGTTCCGGAATGAAGGATCCGTGCAGCTTCGCGCGCGACCAGATAAGTACCGAGCACATTGGTATCAAACACGGTCTTCATGCGTTCAATATCCATGTCTGCCAGCGTACTTTGCGGGGCCACGATGCCAGCGTTGTTAACGACGCCTTCAATGGAACCAAATCGGTCGCGAGCGGCTTGAAACAGTGCGATGACTTCTTCCTCGTTTCGGACGTCGCATTTGCGGGCAATCACATTGCCGGTGACCCCCACCCGTTCACACATTGCACAGGTTTCATCTGCGCTTTCCTGATTGCCGACAAAACTGAAAGCGATGTTCCATCCCTTGGCTGCGAACAAGACGGCGGTGGCACGTCCAATGCCACGCGACCCACCGGTGATCAGAACTGTCTTGGCCATTTCCACTCCGCATCATGACATGGTGTTCTGATCACTATGGCGCGCAGGGTCGGAGCCGGTCAAAAAGAAACGGCCCTGCTGTGGAGAAGCAGGGCCGTTTCAGAGGGAAAAAGACAAAAATGCCGCAAGGATCATGAACCGTGATCCTGCGCTTCGTCATTTGATATCAGACCAACCCGGGCGGGACTGATCCATTATTCCGTGTCTTGGGCGTCGTGCTGATCATATGGAATACGATCAGCGATGTCGTCTGCCAGATGGGCAGGGCCAGTATCAAGGCCGAGCGCTGCTTTTTGACCCAGGGTCAGGCGCTCAAGGCCGTCATAGGCCGTCTGGCGACGACGAGATTGTATGACGCTCAAGGCAGTAATTGGAAAACGGATCACCGTTCATGGTCTCCAGCAAATTGACGTCCCGACGGGCCATCTTTTTGTCACGGGAATGTCATACGTTAACCTTTGGCTAATTTGCATTGCGAAGGTTGCAAGGCATTCATACGCCGGATGCATGCACAGGTGTTTCCGGGATGAAAAATGACGTAGCATAGTGCTGATAGCTTTGGTGCTTGCGTGATATCGGTACTAACCCTTACATAAGTCGTACGTACCACCCACCCGATGCCCCACATGATTAAAGAGGACCTTCATGGCCATTTCCGGTGATGCTCAACTTGCCAAACTGCTTGAAGCCGCCAATGTCGACAAGGATGTCAGCGCTGTCATTGATCTGGTTGACGGTGTTCTGGCCGCCGCCGAAGGCAGTACGCGAGAAGACTGGATCGATCTGATCTGTCCATCCCCGGATGACGAATTGCGCGCCGAGTTGCTGGCACTTCGTTATGAACGCAAAACGCTTTTCAAAATGGCCAAGGACGGTTTTGACTCAGCCCATCGGCTTGATGCATTGCGCAAATACCTTGCGGCGAAGGGTGTTGACGGGTTCGTCGTGCCGCGTGCGGACGAACATCAGGGCGAAAACGTTCCCGCGCGCGCCGAACGTCTGGCGTGGTTGACCGGCTTTACCGGTTCAGCCGGGGCGGCTGTTGTTCTGAGCGACAAGGCGGCGGTTTTTGTTGATGGACGCTATACCATTCAGGTGCGCCAGCAAGTTAACCGTGACCTGTTTGAATACCGCCATCTGGTAGAAGAGCCGGTGGTGGGATGGTTGCACGACAATCTGAAATCCGGGCAAAAACTGGCCTATGATCCTTGGCTGCATACCGTGCAACAGGCCACGCATCTGCGTTCTGCATGTGAAGCTGCTGGCGCGGAACTGGTTGCCATTGATACCAATCCAATAGATGCAATCTGGCATGCGCAACCGCACTTGCCGCTGGGGCCTGTCCGACCGCATCCGATGGAATATGCCGGGAAATCCAGTTTTGAAAAACGCACCCAGATTGCTGAAATCCTGTCGCGTATATCATGTGACAGTGCCATTTTGTCCGCACCTGACAGCATTGCGTGGCTTCTGAATATCCGTGGTGCCGATGTGCCGCAGACACCGCTTGCGCTTGGCTATGCAATCATTAATGGTGATGCATCGGTCGATCTTTTCATGGATGAACGCAAAATTGCTGCCGAAACCGTCGCATGGTTGTCGGGCGAAGCAAATCTGCGTGCGCCGGGGGAACTTGCAGACGCTTTGCGGTCGATGGGCAATCAATCGGTGCGGCTGGATGAAGCGACTGCTGCCGACTGGTTGCGGATGCAACTGGCTGAGGCGGGCGCAACCGTGCGCGTTGGGCGCGATCCGGTTGCTATTCCCAAGGCATGCAAGAACGACGTCGAGCTCGAAGGATCGCGCAAGGCGCACAAGCGCGACGGAGAAAAGATCATTCGGTATTTCAAATGGCTTGATGAAGCCGCAAGCGGTGGTGACATCGACGAACGTGCTGCTGCAGACATGCTGCTGTCGATGCGTGCCGAAGATCCGCTATTCCGTGATTCCAGTTTTGAGACCATTCCAGGCAGTGGCCCGAACGGGGCGCTATGTCATTATCGGAATACCCCGGAAACCAACCGTAACCTGACGCCGGGCGAAATTTTCCTGATTGATTCCGGTGCGCAATATCTGGATGGCACCACCGATATCACCAGAACAACCGTCATCGGCGAACCGACACAGGAACACCGTGACCGCTTTACCCGCGTGCTTAAGGGCCATATCGCCCTTGCCCGTGCCGTGTTCCCGGTGGGAACAACAGGTCAGCAGCTTGATACCTTGGCCCGCATGCCGCTATGGGAGGCCGGGCTGGACTTTGACCATGGCACAGGCCACGGCGTTGGCAGTTATCTTGGTGTGCATGAAGGTCCGCAACGTATTTCCAAGGCGCCGAACAAGGTGCCGCTAAAACAGGGCATGATCCTTTCGAACGAACCGGGCTTCTATAAGGAAGGCGAATACGGCATCCGGATCGAAAACCTGATTGCGGTAACAGAAATTGACGCGCCAATCGGTGCGGACCGCAAGATGCTTGGCTTCGAAACGCTGACGTTCTCGCCGATTGAACGCAAGCTGATTGATCCCGAATTGATGAGCAGGGACGAGCTGCAGTGGCTTAACGATTACCACGCACAGGTCTATGCGATGTATGCCGATGATCTTGACGATGACCATCGGGAATGGCTGCAAAAGGCAACTGCACCAATCAAAAAGAAATCAGATTGAGTTCACGCCACGGACTTGGCGCTGACAAACAGGATCGAATGCCCTATTAAAGCGGCATTGGATCGATTCAAGAAAAGCGGTAAACCGCTTCTGAAAGCAGGAGGAATGTATGGCTGAAGTCGAAGCCCAGTGGATGGCTAACCCTGATCGCTATAACGACGAAAACTGGAACCGTTGTGGGCGCAGTGGATTGCTTCTGCCGAAAATCACACTTGGTCTGTGGCAGAATTTCGGTGGTGTGGACGTTTATGAAACCCAACGGGCGATGATCCGTCGCGCCTTTGATCGTGGCGTGTTCCATTTTGACCTTGCCAATAACTATGGCCCGCCGCCGGGTTCGGCCGAAGAAAACTTTGGCAAGGTTCTGTCCCAGGATCTGAAAAGCCATCGTGATGAACTGATCATTTCGACCAAGGCAGGTTACCGCATGTGGCCAGGACCGTTCGGGGAATGGGGATCGCGCAAATATCTGATTTCAAGCCTTGATCAAAGCTTGAAACGGATGGGGCTCGACTATGTCGATATCTTTTATTCCCACCGTGTCGATCCCAACACCCCGCTTGCCGAAACCATGGGCGCACTTGATCAGATCGTGCGGTCCGGCAAGGCGCTTTATGTCGGGATCTCGTCCTATTCACCGGAAATGACCCGCGAAGCGCATGCGATCCTTAAAGACATGGGAACTCCATGTGTCATTCATCAGCCGTCTTATTCGATGGTTAATCGCTGGGTCGAGGATGGTTTGCTTGATACCCTTTCTGAGCTTGGCATGGGCTGTATTGCCTTTTCGCCGCTCGCCCAAGGGCTTCTGACCAACAAGTATCTGAACGGCGTGCCGGAAGACTCCCGTGCCGCACTCGAAGGATCTTTCCAGCCGGGAATGTTGTCGGATGAAAACCTTGATCGTGTTCGTGCCCTGAATGAAATCGCCAAACGCCGTGGTCAGACACTGGCTCAAATGGCGATTGCCTGGGTGCTGCGCCGTCCAGAGGTGACTTCTGCCCTGATCGGTGCACGCCATGTTCAGCAGCTTGATAACAGTCTTGATGCCCTTGATAACCTTGAATTCAGTGCAGAAGAACTGGCTGAGATCGACAAGTATGCAGGGGATGCGGGCATCAACCTTTGGCAAAAGTCTTCGGACAGTCAGGCACCTGTCTGATCCCGGCGCCACATATCATACCGAAAGCCCTGAGCGGACCATAATCCGTTCGGGGCTTTTGTTTGCAGCCGGCTGGGCATCTATTGATTGGCCATCGGGACCGTACCGGCAAGATCACGCAATGTATCGACCACGGCCTTGCCGCCCGCGCTGAGCGGGCGTTCCTGCAACCACGATAACATCACCTTGCGTGACAGTTGCGGATTTGTAATGCGCCGAGCCGTCAGCCGCCCGGTTGAAAGTTCCTGAACAAGCGAACTGCGTGGCAGGACAGTATGTCCGAGATTGCGGGTAACAAGATCAATCAGCACGCGAAGGGCGTCGGCCTCGACCACCGGGGTTAGGGGGCGACCGGCACGGAAAGCGGCTTCCTGCATCATGGCCCGCAATCCGTGTTTGTTGGTTGGCATGATCAGGGGCAGGGACAGGACATCTTCATATGCGATTTCAGTTTCCTGTTCGCCCACCTGTGATGGATGGGAAATCAAAAACAGGTCTTCGCGCCATAACGGTTCAGCATACAAGCTGCGTGAAATCATGCCATCATGCAGAATCCCGATATCAAGCCGTCCTGAAAGCAATCCTTCCTGCACATCACCGGTCAGGTCTTCGGCAACCGTCACATTCAGGTCCGGATAGCGATCACGCAGGTTTTCAATCAGCGCCCCTGTTATGACGATCCCGGCACTTGGGGGAACGCCAACATGAACATGGCCGGTAACCTGACTGCTGCGGGCCGATAAATCCGCCTCAAGCCGGGCAAGGTCGGTCAGGATAACGCGTGCCCGTTCCGCAAGCATTTGCCCCGCTTCGGTCAGTTTGACGCCACGGCCGGTGCGTTCGAGAAGTTTCGTATCCAGTGATTCTTCAAGCAGATTAAGCTGCCGACTAAGCGCGGGCTGCGACAGGTTCAGGCGTTCAGCTGCGCGTGACAGACTTCCGAGTTCGGCGATATGCACAAAACTTCTAAGTTGTTTGATATCCATGTGTGGCGGTCCTGCGCGGGGAAACAGTAGTGGTGTCTCAATAAGATATAGCCAAAGCTGATATCTGATAGCAATTAATTCGAATTGAATAATGACAGCTTGCAGGGGACTATGGCAACCAAGAGAGGATCGGAGAATTTCAATGACGCCACCGTCGCATCCAACACCGTTGTCTAATCCGTCCGGACCGGAAGGTCAGTGTGCCAAGGAAAGTACGTCAGAGACAACGACGTCGTCTGTCATCTCGCCTGCAGGGTCAGCGCTGACCATTGTCTTGCTGGCAACCGTTGCCCTGGCGATGAAGGGGCTTTTGGCGAAGTTTGTCTATGCGACAGGTATGACGGTGGATGGTTTGTTGCTGTTGCGCTTCCTGATTGCCATGCCGTTTTTCTGGCTGGGCGTGTTCATGTTTGGCAAGAACCGGCCGGGCGAACGTAAAATGAAGCCGGTCGATGTGGCATGGGGTGCTCTGTATGGCGGGTTGTTCTTTCTTGCCGCTCTATTCGACTTCACGGCGGTATCGCTGATTGATGTTACCGTTTCGCGGATCGTGCTGTTTACGTTCCCGGCTGTGGTCATGATCCTTGAAGCCGTTCACAAAAGGCGTTTCCCGCCATTTCCGCAAGTTGTCTGCTTTGTTGTGACATATGGTGGCTTGGTGTTGGTGCTTGCGCCCGATGGGTTTGGCGGGGTGTCAGATCAATTGTGGTATGGGGCTGCGTGGGCGTTTGGCTCTGCCCTGACCTATGCGGTTTATCTTTATTTTGGGCAACGGATGATTGCGGTCATCGGTTCCATGCATTTTGCCGCCCTGATCAACACTGCGGCTGGTATCTGCATGATGGTTTATGCGCTGATGATGCAAAACCCACTGAACCTGAACCCGGTTGGTATCCTGTGGACGGCGGGCATATCGATTTTTTGCACAGTAATCCCGTTTTTCCTGCTTTATGAAGGCATCCGAAGGGTCGGGGCGACACAGGCATCGCTGATTTCGCTGTCCGGTCCGGCCATGACATTCTTTGCCGCATGGCTCTTCCTTGGTGAAGTCCTGACCGTACCGCAGTTGATCGGGTTTGTCGTCGTTACACTGGGTGTGGCGTCCCTCAAGAACAGTTTTACGCTGGCGGGATTGGGGCGTTTGCTGGCAAGACCATTTGGTTCTGGTGGGGCGTCGCAGCGCTAACAGATGGAATTCTCCGGGCGCCTATTCTTCGCGCTGCCAACGACGAACTTCAATTTCATGTTCGGGCAGGCGTTCACCGCGCCGCCATTTAAGCGGGTCGATAAACTCCCCGGCCCAGACACCGCTGCGGGCTTGCCGGGCTTGATTCTCATAGGCTTCATATTCCGGCATCTGATCGGGGCGGGCAACGGCCAAGCCACGCAGAATCAGGCTTTGGCCGATATCAACCCCATTGGCATTGTGGCACACGGCCATGTTGCGATGATATCGGTTCTTGCCGCGCACCTCGCAGGTGACCGGGGTGGCGACCAGAAGGTTGGTGGTAAGCTGCCATGCCTCTGCCCCGCAAGCCGTGCTTTGACCGTTTATCCGGCATTGTTGAAAACGGTTCATGGCATCCGCGCCCCAAAGGTCAATGCGCTTGAAACCGAATTCGAGCGTATCGGCATCAATCGCACGTGCCGGACCTGACAGCGTGTCAAAGTCCGGATCGGCCTGTGCCATAGCGGGAATACATCCCAGCATCAGGGCAAGGGCCAGTCTGATCAGGCAGAGGGGAAGTGCGGGCACCATGCGTGCCTCAATACAGGTCGCTGTATCTGATTTCATCAAGCTGCGCGAAGATGACTTTCCATTGGTCATCCTGCTTGAGCAGCGCAAATGCATAGTCGCAATCAAAGATCAGGTTGTTTTCGGAATTGCCAAAACGGAACGAAACAATCGCGCGCGCGCCACCGGGAAGGGCGG
This sequence comes from Thalassospira sp. UBA848, assembly GCF_002295455.1. Classification (NCBI taxonomy): domain Bacteria; kingdom Pseudomonadati; phylum Pseudomonadota; class Alphaproteobacteria; order Rhodospirillales; family Thalassospiraceae; genus Thalassospira; species Thalassospira sp. UBA848. The sequence continues at coordinate 31,377 of NZ_DBGS01000075.1, forward strand.
AATGTTGTTCAACGACCATGGATTTTGCCATGGCCAGATCAGCGTTTTTCAGTTCTTCGAAAAAGGACTGGTGATATTTGTGCAGGTCTGACGAGTTCGCAATTGCCTGAACACCGGACAGATCGTTGATCAGGCACGGGAAGTGAAAGAAATCATCAAGCGCATTTTCTTCGAGCTTGAGATGGGCGTCGACATAACGGCGAAAGAAATTTCCAAGGTCTTCCATCAGCACACTTCCCCAGTGAGAACGTTTTTATTCAACTGCAATCAGATCAAGCCATCCTTGTTCATCAAGCACTGTAACACCTAATTCTTCTGCTTTCTTTAATTTGGAACCGGCACCTGGTCCCGCAACCAGATAATCGGTTTTTGCCGAAACCGATCCGGCAACCTTTGCACCAAGACTTTCGGCTTTGACCTTGGCTTCATTACGCGAAAACAGCTCAAGCTTGCCGGTAAAGACCACGGTCTTGCCGTTGACCGGATTGTCGCTGACGGTCGGGGCTTCGACGTCGGTGATGGTCAAAAGGTTTTGCAGATCATCAAGAACCTCGCGGTTGTGATCTTCGGCCATGAACTCAATCAGATCCTTGGCCACACCCGGGCCGATCTGATCAATATTGATCAGTTCACGAAGCGCTTCACTGTCGGCTTCATTGGCGGCAACCATTGCTGCGCGCCATTCGGCAAGGGATCCGTAATGACGGGCGAGAAGTTTTGCCGTGGCCTGCCCGATCTGGCGAATGCCAAGTGCATAGATAAATTTGTCGAGCCCAATGGTCCGGCGTTCATTGATGCCATCGAAGAGCTTGGTGGCAGATTTTTCGCCCCAACCTTCAAGCTTGCGAATGGCATCGCCATGATCACTTTCAAGGCGGAAAATATCGCCAGGCGATTTCAGCCAGCCCAGCTCAAAGAACGCCTCGACATTTTTGGCGCCAAGGCCATCGATATCAAAGGCGTTGCGCGACACGAAATGTTTCAGGCGTTCAACGGCCTGTGCTGGGCAGATCAAGCCACCGGTGCAGCGGGTGACGGCTTCACCTTCTTCGCGCATGGCGTGGCTGCCGCATTTCGGGCAAGTATCGGGGAACTGATACTCGGTGATGTTTTCCGGGCGTTCATCAAGGATGACTTCAACCACCTGCGGGATGACGTCACCGGCACGCTGAATGACCACCATGTCGCCAACGCGCACACCAAGACGTTCGATTTCGTCACGGTTATGAAGGGTGGCGTTGGAAACAACCACGCCGCCAACCGTGACGGGTTCCAGACGGGCGACGGGCGTTAGCGCGCCGGTGCGGCCAACCTGTACTTCGATGGCGTTCAGGCGGGTGCGTGCCTTTTCGGCCGGGAATTTATGGGCAATTGCCCAGCGTGGCGAACGGCTGACAAAACCAAGGCGCAGCTGAAGTTCAAAGTCGTTGACCTTATAGACGATGCCATCAATGTCGTAATCAAGGTCAGGACGCTGTGTCGCCAGTTCATCGTAAAACGCCATGATGTCATCAGCATCATTCAGCAACCGGGTCAGCGGATTGGTGACAAAACCCCATCCTTCGACCTTGTTGAGGAAATCCCACTGGGTCTGGGCCAGGCTTTCGGAAAGTTCGCCAAAGCTATAGGCAAAGAAACGAAGCGCGCGTTTGGCACTGATTGACGGGTCAAGCTGGCGTAAGGAGCCAGCCGCGGCGTTGCGCGGGTTGGCAAAGGTTTTGCCGCCTGTTTCTGCCTGTGTTGCGTTCAGTTTCTGAAAGGCAGAACGTGCCATATAAACTTCGCCACGGATTTCGACCACATCGGGCGCGTCACCGGGAAGGATCTTGGGGATGTCGTCAATGTGGGCGACATTGGCAGTAACATCTTCGCCTTCTGATCCATCACCACGGGTGGCTGCGGTGACAAGTTCCCGGTTCTCGTAACGCAGCGACAGGGAAAGGCCATCGATCTTGGGTTCGCCAACTACTTCGACCGGGCTGTGCGCCGTCAGGTTCAGGAACCGGCGGATACGCGCCAGAAAATCAACAATGTCTTCACGCGAAAATGCATTGCCAAGCGACAGCATCGGGCGGGCATGCTTGACCTTGGCAAAGCCCTCTGCCGGGGCAGCACCGACTTCTTGTGTCGGGCTGTTTTTCTTAAGCGTTGGATAGTGGGATTCAAGTTCGATCAGGCGGTTAAACAGCGCGTCATATGTTGCATCCGACACCAGCGGATCGTCATTCACGTGATAGGCCTCGTTATAAGACCGAATACGTTCAGAAATCTCTGCATGCTGTTTGCGCGCCTCCGTGCTTGAAGACGGCAATTCAGGAAGTTCGGACATGTTTGACGCGTGTTCGGCGTTCATATTCTTTTTGTTCCGTATTCAAGGTTGGGCCGACGCGTTGGCGTCGGGGTCAATTGGGTTGTTCAAGCAGGCTGTCTGCTGCTGCGCGTGCCTCGGCGGTCACGGAATGACCGGCCAGCATGCGTGCAATTTCCTCGCGCCGGGCACCGTCGACAAGGGCATCGACGCGGGTCACCATGGTGCCTTCTGCCTCGCGCTTGGCAATATAGAAATGCGTGCGACCCCGGGCTGCGACCTGCGGGCTGTGCGTAATGACAAGGATCTGACGTTCCTGAGCCAGCAGGTGCAGGCGTTGACCAATGGCGGCTGCCGTTGCGCCGCCAACACCGCTGTCAACTTCGTCAAAGACCAGACTGGGCACGGCTGATACGCGTGCCAAAACGACCTTGAGTGCCAGAAGGAACCGCGAAAGCTCCCCGCCCGATGCGATCTTGTTAAGCGCCCCCGGTGGGCTGCCGGGGTTGGTCGCGACCGTAAACTGCACCCGGTCAATGCCATCCTGCCCCCAGTCGGCTTCTTCAAGCTTGGCAATGTCGGTAACAAAGCGCGCCTTTTCCATACGCAGCGGCGGCAGTTCGGCATTGATGGCGCCATCAAGTTTGGCGGCGGCTTCCTTGCGCGCCGCATGAAGCTTTTCACCAGCCGTGATATAGGCGTCGCGATGTTCCGTAACGGCTGCCGTCAGGCGGTCCAGTTCCTTCTCCCCGAACTCAAGCTGATCGATCTGGGATCGGAAGTCCTTCATCAGGGGATTAAGGCCATCGACGGGAACATCATATTTGCGCGCCGCAGCACGCAGGGCGAACAGACGTTCCTCGACATTTTCCTGATGGCCGGTATCAAGGTTAAGGTCCGCCAGCGTTGCCGAAATTGACCGGTTGGCTTCTTCAAGTTCGATGGCAGCACGGTCAAGGGCCTCGATGATCGGTTCAAACCGGCCATCGGCCTTTTCAAGTGCACGTTCAAGGCAGCGCTGCGCACTTCTAAGCGCACTTTCAGCACCCTTGCCACGCGAAAGTTCCGATCCGGCGTCATTAAG
>NZ_DBGS01000075.1:35145-56590 GCF_002295455.1 Thalassospira sp. UBA848
CGTTCTTCTTCGCCTTCTTCGGGGGCGAGCTTTTCAAGCTCGTCCACGGCATGACGCAGCCATTCTTCTTCTTCACGGGCTTTTTCGATCCGGGCCCGCGCGGCATTGAGTTCCTTTTGCGTTTCTCGCCAGGCGCGCCAGTGGTCGCGCACGGTCATCGCAAGCGTTCCAAGATTGCCATGCGCATCAAGGGTCGCGCGGTGGGTGGTCGGATCCAGAAGTCCGTGCTGATCAAACTGGCCCTGAATTTCAACGCAGTAATTGCCAACATCGCGCAGCAGCCCAACCGAGACCGACTGATCGTTCACATAGGCGCGTGATCGACCATCGGCCGTCACTACGCGGCGAACGACAAGGTCTTCGCCTTCAAGGTCAATGTCCTGATCGGAAAGAAGTCTGAAAACCGGATGTCCCTGTGGCAGGTTGAAGGTTGCCGTAACACTGCATTTGTCGCACCCATGGCGGACAAGGCCACTGTCTGCACGCGCGCCCAAGGCAAGTCCAAGCGAATCAAGCAGGATCGATTTACCGGCACCGGTTTCACCTGTGAGGACGCTTAGTCCATCGTGAAAATCGAGATCCAGTTTATCGATAAGGACGACGTTCCGAATGCTGAGGCGTCGAAGCATTGCTGGGTACTGATGTTGTTAACGGAGCAGCAGACAGGTACAGCTAGGTTCAGGACCTATTAGTTCGTTTGTGAAATTGCAGAGTGCCCAATCCCGCCCCGCCTTGCAAGCCTTGCGAAGGCGAAACGGTCTCAATTCGACTGCGACAATGATGTTTGGTCAAAGTGCAGTAATTTCAGGTGTTAACCACGGGTTGTTCTTTTTTTGTTCTATATTGTTGCAAGGCCGATTGTCAAGCAATCCCTTGGGTTTGTTGTGGTTCGGTTACCTGAATTCAGAACAGGCTGGAAATGGAGTTTGTTGTTGAATCCCACCAGCTTTCCTCCTCGCGCTCCGGGGCGTCCTCGCCCAGCAGAAGGCTATAGGACTCGCTGTAATATTCGCTGCCCGGGAAGTTGTGACCAAGGACCGCGGCAGTGCGTTTGGCCTCGCCCTCCAGACCAAGCGAGAGGTAGCATTCCGTCAGGCGCGCAAGGGCCTCGGGCACGTGGGTTGTGGTCTGATAGTTTTCGATCACCGATTTGAAACGGTTGATCGCGGCCAGATATTGGTTGCGGTCCTGATAGTAGCGCCCAACATCCATTTCCTTGCCGGCCAAGTGATCGACCGTCAGGTCCTTTTTCAGCTTGGCGTCACGGGCATATTTACTGTCCGGAAAACGGCGGATGACGTCATCAAGTGCATCCATGGCGTGCTGGGTCATCTGCTGATCGCGGCCAACATCAGAAATCTGTTCATAGTAGGACAGCGCCTTGAGGTAATAGGCGTATGGCACATCCGGGTTCGCCGGATGGAGCGAAATGAAGCGATCCAGTGCACTGATCGCATCGTCATACTCGTTGTCCTGATAATAGGCATAGGCCGACATCAGTGTCGCCTTGGTTGCCCATACCGAATAGGGGTGTTGGCGTTCCACCTCGTCAAACGCTTCGGCGGCCTGCTGGTATTCCTTGGCGTCCAGCAGGTCCTGCGCGCCGTTATACAGTTCGGAAACCGGGCGTTCGACATATTCCGGCGCCTCATTGCTTGAACATGCCGCAAGCATCAGCGACAGGCCGCAGGTGGCAATGATCTGTTTGGCGCGAACGGTACTTAGCACTGTGACCTATCCTCGAAATTTGTGACGCATTCACCAGAAAATCCGCCGGACTATATCATGTGAAGGGCGTGCTTGGGCAAGTGGTTGTGTCGTCAAATGCAGACTTTTCTTTGATCTCGAAATTCATCGCCATCATCTGCAGGTGCAAAACCAACCCTGAAAACAAAAATGGCGACCACAGGGGCCGCCATTTTCAGGAGCAGGGGACAGCCAGCGCCTGACATCAGGCGGTGGCAAGAATCGGTTCGGATACGCCGCGCAGGGCAGACTTGGTCAGCGGAACAACGCGATAGGCATCTTCATCAGCCAGCAACGCCTGCAAAAGCAGGTTGTTGACGTGATGGCCGGATTTATAGGCCGTAACCTTGCCCTGAAGCTGCTTGCCTGCGGTATAAAGGTCGCCCAGCGCATCAAGGATCTTGTGGCGGACGAATTCGTCTTCGTAACGCAGGCCTTCTTCGTTCATGACTTCGTCACCGGACAGGACAACCGCGTTATCAAGCGAACCACCACGGGCAAGACCAGCAGAACGCATGGCTTCGACTTCGTGCAGGAAGCCAAAGGTACGGGCACGGGCAATATCGGCAACAAACACGCCGTCATCGAATTTTACGGACATGCGCTGGTTGGCGATCGCCTTGCTGGCGAAATCAATCTCGAAATCGATCTCGAACCCGCTGGCAGGTTCGATCCGCGCGGTGCAGCCGTTATATTCGACTTCTACAGTTTTGAGGACTTCAATGACCTGACGCGGAGCACCAAGCTCTTCAATGCCAACGCAATCAATCAGGAAGTTGAACGGCGCAGAACTGCCATCCATGACCGGGACTTCGTCGGCATCAATGTCGATCAGGACATTATCAATGCGCGATCCGGCAAGGGCGGCCATCAGATGTTCGATGGTGCCGATCTTGATGCCCTTGGATGCATCGCCAAGACATGTGCAAAGGCGGGTATCGATCACGCCATCGTAACGTGCCGGAAACAGCGGCTGGTCATCCAGGTCCGTGCGGCGAAATACGATGCCATGATCAGCAGGGGCAGGGTGAAGGGTAATGCGGATCTTCTGGCCGGAATGCAAACCGACACCTGCACAACCGATGGAGGCCTTCAATGTTCGCTGGGCTACATAGCCGTCGCCGGAAAGGTCTTTCTGCGCTATGGCAGAACCAAGATCGGCAATTTTGTTCACAGGAACCCCCAAATCAGGTCATTCAGTTTGTCATCAATCACGGTCAAAGCATGTTTAAAGCCATCGGCCCCTGCTTTGTTAGTTTCAGACATTACTGACGAACACACAATCACTCAAATCACTCTTTGTTACGCTTTGTAAACTTCGTAAATAACTGAAAATAAATAGTAAAATTGGGTTTATCTCGATGTCTTTTTGCAGTCTGTAACCGTCCGGCCCCGGGGCTTTGATCACAATCACCGCAATACTGCGTCATCTACTCTGGTGCATTCAAAAAAAAGGGGAAGGCATCAAGCCTTCCCCATCTTCGCGCGGAGATCGTCGTCAGTTGGCCTGACGACGAAGGAAGGCCGGGATCTCAAGAAGGTCATCCGACGCGCCTTGCGTCTTACCCCGGGAAGCGGGTTCCTTCTTCATGACAGGTTCTCTGTCTTCGCCAAGGGGCATCTCGGTCTGGCGTGGTGCCGGTGCTTGCGGCTGCGAGACCTTCGGTTCCGCATGGTGTTGCGGTTCCTTGGCGGTTTTGTTCTTGCCAAACAGGCTGCTGAGTACCGAACGCGGCGAGGTTGCGTTCTGGGCATCGGCTGCTTCGAACACATCCGGGCTGTGTGAGGTGTGCTCAGCCTGGCTTGGCGTTACAGCGCGTGGCGGGATGAAAGCCATGTCGCCGTTGCTGTTGGTTTTTTCGGTCGGCTTGTCAGCGCGCAGAACAGGTTTCGGCTTGAGAACCGTCTGGCCCATTTCAATCGAACCGGTTTCCTGTGCTTCGGCCTGATGGCTGATTTCCGGTTGCTGTGCGCTGCCGGTTGCGGCAAAGCGATCAGCCGGGATGTGGTCAACTGATCCACCGCCGGCGTAATCACCTGCGCCGGTACTTTCAGCGGCCGCGGCTGCTGCGTTGCCGGCACCATGCTGTGCAAAGGACGGTGCGGCTGCTGGCTGTTCGGCCGATTTTTGTGCCACAGGCTGTGCAACGGAAACCGTGGTCGGCTGAGGACGACGGACTTCTTCGGCGTCGATGCCGGTTGCCACGACAGAAACGCGAAGGGCACCTTCGATGGTCGGATCAAAGGTCGAACCAAAGATGATGTTGGCTTCGGATGCGACTTCTTCGCGAATACGGTTGGCAGCTTCGTCAACTTCATAAAGCGCCATGTCCATGCCGCCGGTGATGTTGATGAGGACCGCACGGGCACCCTTCATCGAAGCATCTTCAAGAAGCGGATTGGCTATTGCGGCTTCAGCCGCCTCAAGTGCACGTTTTTCACCCGATGCTTCGCCGGTACCCATCATGGCTTTGCCCATTTCGCTCATCACAGTGCGGATATCGGCAAAGTCAAGGTTCACAAGGCCCGGAACCATCATAAGGTCGGTGATCGAACGCACACCATTGCGCAGAACATCATCCGCCATCTGGAAGGCATCTGCGAACGTGGTTTTTTCATTCGCAACCCGGAACAGGTTCTGGTTTGGAATGATGATCAGGGTGTCAACATACTGTTGAAGCTGCTCTATACCCTGTTCGGCTGTGCGCATGCGGCGCGTGCCTTCGAAATGGAACGGCTTGGTAACGACACCAACGGTCAGGATGCCGGCCTCTTTTGCGGCACGTGCAATGACCGGCGCAGCACCGGTACCCGTGCCGCCGCCCATCCCGGCGGTGATGAATACCATGTGGCTGCCTTCAAGCTGTGCCTGAATTTCTTCAATGGATTCTTCTGCTGCGGCGCTGCCTGCATCAGGACGGGCGCCTGCACCCAGCCCCTGGGTGATCTTGCGGCCAAGCTGCATCTTGCGCGTAGCTTTTGCCTGGGTCAGGGCCTGAGAATCGGTGTTGGCAACAACGAAGTCACATCCTTCGAGTTCGGATGCGATCATGTTGTTAACGGCGTTGCCGCCGGCACCGCCGACACCGATGACGGTAATCTTCGGTTTTAGGTTTTCTTCCGTTTCAGGAACGGAAAAACTGATTGTACTCATTGTTTGCTCTTCCTCTCCGCGCTTTAGAGCTGAGGGTCCCACACAAGCCTTCCCTTTGCCTGTGCGTGCCAGAAATGCTTCGGACACAAGACCTCCAAGTTCGTTTTAGCTGGCAAAGAGTTATTGCCTTCTTAATACGGCTAAAAGTTTTCAGGAAAATGGAGAAAAAAGTACGGCTGATTTGCGTACTAGAAGTTCTCTTTGAACCAGGCGCCCAGACGGCCCCAGCGTCCGCCCGATTGACGGATTTGCGCCATGGCTTCGCTAAGCGGGTCATTTTGCTGGGCGACAGCGCGCAGTAACAGGCCCGAACAGGCCGAAAAGGCGGGGCCGGCGGTCGCTTCGGCCAGACCTGATACCCCGTGGGGCAGGGCAACGGTTGCCGGGCGTTCAAACATTTGGCTGGCAAGATCGGCGATGGCATTCAACTGGCTCGCACCACCGGTCAGAACGATGCTGCGTCCACCAATCTGTGACAGGCCATGTTCTTCAAGCTGATCGCGAATCAACTCAAAGGTTTCCTCAAGCCTGGGCTTGATGATGTTGATCAGCATGGAGCGCGGCACATGATTGAAATTGTTCTCGTCTTCATCGCCGATGGTCGGAACCGCAAGGATTTCCTGATCATCCGATGGAGACGTCAAAGCGCTACCATGCAAGGTTTTCATCCGTTCCGCATGGCTAAGCGACGTATTGAGACCATAGGCAATATCGCGCGTCACATGTGCGCCACCGACCGGAACCGACGTAGTGTAAACAACTTGACCGGCGTTAAAGACGGCAACACTGGTTGTGCCAGCACCCATATCAATCACGGTCGCACCCAAATCGCGCTGATCCGGCGTCAAAGCCGCAAGACCGGATGCCAGCGGCGTCACAACGGTTTCTTCAATCGCAAGATGGCAGCGTGCCAGCAGGGTATCGAGATTGCGCAAAGGTGCCGTCTGGGTTCGAACGAAATGCAGATCGAGACCAAGGGTCGACCCGTACATGCCGCGTGGGTCGTTCATTGTATTGGCGCCATCAAGACGGAAGCCAAGTGGAACCGTGTGGATCAGTTCGTCACCGGCCTGACGCAAAAGGGCTTCTTTCTGGTCATTGAGTTTGCGGATCTCAAGATTGCCAATCGGGCGGGAGCCAAGCGGTAGCTCAACCGTGTGCGTTTCAGATTCTGGACGGCCGCCGGACAGGTTCACAATTACCGATTCGATGGTTTGACCTGCCATCTTCTCAGCGGCGTTAACTGCGGCAAGCACGACTTCCTGCGCGGCATCCAGGTTGGAAATGGATCCACTTTGAAGGCCCTTGGACATGTTGTGTCCAATGCCGATGATCTTGGGCGGCTGGTCCTTTTCGCGTCGCGCAATAAAACAACAGACCTTGGACGTTCCAATGTCCAAAGCCGCAATCAATCCTGATCTGGTTTTGCCGCGTGCCAATTGAATGCTCTGAATTTTTATGGGTTATGTGGTGAGACTTTTGTGACCCTACCTTATTACGCCCGTTTTCCACCAAAAGCCGTTGCAATTTGGTTAAGGCAGACCGTCACGTAACGCATCTTTTATGCGAATGTGCGCAAGAACTGCGTAAAAACAATAGAGGCAGTCTTGTAAGAACTGCCCAAGCCGCTTTTTCGGCGGAAGATCGGTAAGAATGCAAAAGCGCGGTCAATTCAGACCGCGCCCTCCTTCTTTGGCGGGTTGCGCCGCTGTTCTGCCGCACCCGGTGTCAGGCGAACAAATGTCCGGTCTGGAAGGCGCAGATCAACGATCAAGACATCCCGGTCAAGAATGCCGTGTTCGCGATCAAGCATTTCAAGACGCCGCCAAGCCAGTTCCATGTTCTCTTCGGGCAGGCGGATGAACATGCCGTTGGCAAGCTGAATGTTCCAGCGGCGATGGCCAATCCGTTGTGCACCGGTGATCTGATCATAAAGATGTGGGATGGTCTGCAAGGTGGTCAGCATTTCTGCCGCGGCCTTGGGGGCATCATCGCCAACCAGAACCGGCAGATCAAGGTAGTCGCCCAGCTCGTAATTCTGGAGCTGTTCGCCATCGCCATCAATCAGGACATGGTCGCGGCCTTCGGTTTGCCAAAGAGCCAGCGGTTTGCGCTCAACGATCGATACGATAAGGGTATCTGGCAACTGGCGTTCGACTTTTGCGCTGCGTACCCATGATAGTTCCTCGACCCGTTCGCGTGCGGCTTCCACATCAAAGGTAATGATCGGTGTGCCGGGTTTTTGGCCGATGGCGGCCAGAAGGGCATTGGTGTCGGTCTTTTCGCGGCCTGAAACTTCGATGTTTTTGACCGTCATGCCGAATTCAGCTGACAGGTGAACACTTTCCTGTTCCGCCATTTCGAGCCATTTGTCAGCCTTGCCTGTATACCAAAGGGCAGCCGGAATGATCGTGATCGCGCCAATAAAGCCACTCCACCACATGACCCGGGCAATCTTTTTGACGTTTGATGCAACGCCATGTCGTTTATCGAGCTTCTCGCGCCGTTCGCGGGCCTGTTCTTCTAGCGTTCGCATGAGGCGTCCTCCACCATCCATGCGACGATATCGGCAAAGCTAAGGCCCTCGTGGCGGGCGGCATCGGGAACAAGTGATGTAGGCGTCATGCCCGGCTGTGTGTTGATTTCAAGTATTGCCAGATGGTCCTTTTCCGGATCATAGCGGAAATCAGCACGTGCCACGCCCCGGCAGCCAAGCGCCTTATAGGCTTCTTCGGCGTGACGTTGCAGACGATTACGCAGACCGCCTTCGATGTCGGCAGGGACGATATGTTCTGATCCGCCCTGGGCGTATTTGGATTCAAAATCGTAGAAGGCATGATTGCCGGTAAGGATTTCGATGACTTCCATAGCCTTGCCATCCTTGACGGCAACGGTCATTTCGCGACCGGGGATGAATTCTTCCTGCATTACGCCGTCGCCGTGATCCCAGTTCCGGGCAAGCATGTTTTGCTCTTCCTCGGCTGTCAGGATAATTTCAACCCCGACAGAGGACCCTTCGTTATTGGGTTTTAGTACGTAAGGTGGTGGCAGTGCCTTGCCAGATGCAATGTCTTCGCGTGTGACCCAGACGTGGCGCGCACAGGGAATTTCATATTCGGCAAACATCGCCTTTGCCGACATCTTGTCCATGGCAATGGCCGAGGCGCGTACACCAGAATGCGTATAGGGGATGTTCATGATTTCAAGCAATCCCTGAACCGCGCCGTCTTCACCCCAGCGGCCATGCAGGGCGTTAAAGATCACATCGGGTTTGGGATCAATCGCCACAAGTTGGCTTGCAAGGTCACGCGTCGCATCGATCTCGGTAACCTGATAACCCTTTTCACGCAGCGCTTTGGCGCATTCGTGCCCGGAGGACAGGGAAACTTCCCGTTCTGCTGACCAACCGCCCAGAATGACAGCGACATGTTTGCTCATGCGTCTTTTCCTATGATCGAGTGGCCAAGGCGCTCACCGATGCGCCGAATTTCCCAGCGCAGCTCAACGCCGCTATGTTCTTTGACCCGTCTGCGGACTTCATCGCCAAGCTGTTCAAGATCAAGGGCTGTGGCATCGCCTGTATTGATCATAAAATTGCAGTGCTGCTCGGACATTTGCGCACCGCCGATTTTAAGTCCGCGACACCCGGCCGCATCAATGACTTCCCATGCGCGTTTGGGAACCGGATTGGCAAAGGTTGAGCCACCGGTACGCGATTTGATCGGTTGCGATTCTGCACGGGACTTCTGGATTTCATCCATGCGTTTGGCGATGTCTTCAGGATCACCAGACGATGCGCGCAAGATTGCAGACGTGAAAATCCAGTCCTCTGGAACACCGCAATGCCGATAGGTCATTTTCATTTCATCGGGGGTGACGGTATGGATATTACCGCTACCGTCAATTGCGGTTGCCGATACGAGAACATCCTTGATCTCGGTCCCATAGGCCCCGGCATTCATGCGCAACGCCCCACCGATGGTGCCGGGAATGCCAGACAGAAATTCCAGACCGGCAATGCCATTCATCTGCGCGGTTTGCGCAACATTGAGGTCAAGTGCACCAGCACCGGCGTGAACCGCGCCATCCTCGACCACGACATCGGTAAACGGGCGGCCAAGGCGGATGACGACACCACGAATGCCGCCATCGCGGACCAACAGGTTCGAGCCGACGCCAATGACGGTCACAGGCAAGTCTTCAGGTTTGCCTTTCAGAAAATCGGCAAGGTCGGCTTCATCCTCTGGGCGAAACATCACGTCTGCTGGGCCACCAACCTGAAACCAGGTGACTTTGGCAAGTTGTGCGCCTTCGCGCAGCTTGCCGCGCACTTTTGGCAGGCGGTCGATCAGGGGCGTATGGTGTTTCGGCGTGCTCATATCTGCCTCAGTTCTTGATCGCTTCAAGTTGGGCGGGCAGGGCATTTGCCCATGCGCTGATTGAACCAGCACCAAGGCAAACGACAAGATCGCCCGGTTTTGCTTCGGATTTGATGACTTCGGCCAGTTTTTCCGGGCCTTCCAGTGCGCTCACATGGCGGTGGCCTCGGTTGCGCAGGCCTTCGACAAGTGCATCACGCGAGGCGCCCTCGATCGGGCTTTCACCGGCCTCAAAGACGTCGGCGACAATGACGTTATCCGCATCGTTAAAGCAGGTGCAGAAATCTTCGAACAGGTCATGCAGACGCGAATAACGGTGCGGCTGAACGACTGCGATTACGTTGTTTTGCGTTGCCTGACGGGCAGCTTTTAGCACCGCCTTGATCTCAACCGGGTGATGACCGTAATCGTCGATGATCGTAACGCCATCAACTTCGCCGGTTTTGGTGAAGCGACGTTTAACGCCGGTAAAGCCGTCAAAGGCGGAGACAATTTTCTCATCGGGGATGCCAAGTTCCAGCGCGACCGTAATTGCCGCCAGCGAGTTTGACACGTTATGATCGCCAACCATTGGCAGGCGGACATCCTTGATCACGCGTTCTTCGCTATCAACCCGTTCGCGGATAACAACATCAAAGACACTGTCGCCGATATTGGTCCGCACATTTACCGCGCGGACATCAGCCTGCGGTGAAAAACCGAATGTGAAAATACGACGATCCGTCACGCGCCCAATCAAGGCCTGGACTTCGGGATGATCGATGCACAGAACCGCAAAGCCATAAAACGGGATGTTCTGAACGAAGTTCTTGAAGGCTTCGCGCAGCTGATCGAAATCTTTCCAGTGGTCAAGATGTTCGGGGTCAATGTTGGTCACAACCGAGATGGTGGACGGCACTTTGACAAAGGTGCCATCAGACTCATCGGCCTCCACCACCATCCAGTCACCTTCGCCAAGGCGCGCGTTTGTGCCATATGAATTAATTATCCCGCCATTGATGACGGTCGGATCAAGCCCGGCGGCATCCAGCATGGTGGCCACCAGTGACGTGGTGGTTGTTTTGCCATGGGTTCCGCCAATCGCGATTGCTGCCTTAAGGCGCATCAGTTCGGCCAGCATTTCGGCACGGCGCACGACCGGGATCATGGCCGCGCGTGCGGCTACGACTTCGGGGTTGGTCGGCTTGACGGCGGTTGAAATCACAACAACCTTGGCGTCTTCGACGTTTTCTTCCTTGTGGCCGACAAAGACCTTGATGCCAAGGGCGCGCAGGCGCTGCACGTTTGCATTGTCGGAAATGTCCGAACCCTGCACCGAATAACCCAGGTTGTTGAGGATTTCGGCAATACCGGACATGCCGATGCCACCAATACCGACAAAGTGGATGGTGCCGATGTTGAGCGGCAGGGTGTTCATTGCATGTCTCCTCGGTCTTGCGTCATGTTCTTGTTATCCGGGCTTCCTGCCGGGTTCAGTCCCAGCATATCAAGCACCATGTCGGCCAACCGCTCGGCGGCGTTGGCGCGTCCGCTGCTTTTGGCGGCCTTTGCGGCACGCGTCAAGGCGGCAGGGTTGGTCAAAAGTTTTGCCAACCGATCCGTCACCGCCTCGCTGCTAAACCGGTCTTGTGGCATCAGCCATGCGCCACCGGCATCTTCGACTTGCTGAGCGTTGTAACGCTGATGATCGTCAATGGCATGGGGAAGCGGCACCAGAAAACCCGGGCGCCCGGCTGCGGTTAGCTCGGCAACGGTCGATGCTCCTGAACGGGCAATCACCAGATGGCAGTCGCGCAAACGTTCGGGGATGTCATCAATGAAGGATGCCAGTGTTACGTCGATCTGCGATCCGTCATAGGTCTTGCGAACAGCATCAAGATCTTCTTCACGTGCCTGCTGGGTTACGACCAGACGTTTGCGCAAACCTTCAGGCAGATTGACCAGTGCAGTCGGCAGGATTTCGGACAGGATGCGCGCCCCTTGTGACCCGCCTGTGATCAAAAGCCGGATCGGCCCGTCATTGGTTGGCGCGTCATACTCACTTGATGCAAGGGCGGCGACTTCGGCACGCACCGGGTTGCCGGTCCAGATTACTTTGGCCTCGTCACCCGGTGCAATCATCCTGACCTTGGCAAAGGATGTTGCAATACGCTGTGCATTGCCTGCCACCAGACGGTTTGCGCGGCCAAGAACGGCGTTTTGTTCATGAATGGCATATGGAATGCCCAGCCACTTGGCCGATATTGTCGCGGGGATAGAGGCATAGCCGCCAAATCCGATCACGGCCGCCGGTTTGGCCTTTTTGATACGGCTTCTGGCTTTAAGCGTGCCAAGGCCAAGGCGGGCGGCCCCGATCAGGCGCCCCTTGATGCCTTTGCCGGCAATGCCGCCAGCAGGCAAGATGACCGTTTCGACACCTTCAACATCCTTGGTATAGCGGGCCGCGCGGGCGTCGGTGAAAAACAGTACCTGTGCGCCACGACGCACGAGTGATTTGGACAAGGCAACAGCCGGAAACATATGCCCGCCGGTACCACCGGATGTTACGGCGATCACCTGACCAGCCAGCGGCGTCTCGGCGGCAGAAAGTTCTGGATTTGCGAAGTCAGTCATCTTGTCCACATGTAAAACGACGGCGGTGCAGGGATGGTCCCCGAAAGTTACCCCCATCAGAACCCGACAAAGGTTAATATCCCTTCAAACCGGTTCCTGAATAAGGCCTGATTTTGTCGTTTTAATGCAGAAAGTTTTTGGGAAGCAGGTTGGTTATTCACCGGGCCGCTTGCGCGTCAGGGCAAGGACAAATCCCATACCGATCGCAATACCGATCGTCGCTGAACCACCGTAGGATACGAACGGCAATGTCATGCCCTTTGGCGGGACCAATTGCAAGGTCGATGCCATGTTGATCACGGCCTGCAATCCGAACTGGACCAGAATGCCGGTGACCGCCAGAACCACGAACAGGTTGCGTTCCCCCATCAGGCGCGAAAGACCGCGCATGATGATGAAGGTAAAGACACCAACCACCAGGACACAGAACAGAAGACCAAACTCCTCGCCGGCAACGGCAAAGATGAAGTCGGAATGGGCATCGGGGATGGAGTTCTTGACCCAGCCTTCACCCGGGCCCCGGCCCATAATGCCGCCATTCATGAAGGCTTCCATGGATCGTTCGATCTGATAACTGTCACCCGATGCCGGATCAAGGAAGCGATCCACACGTGACTGGACGTGCGGCATGATCAGATAGGCCGTTACTGCCAACCCAACCGCCCCAAGTCCAAGGCAAAACACCAGAATGATCGGAAGACCCGCAAGGAAGATCTGCACTGACCAGATGGAGGTAATCACGACTGTCTGGCCGAAGTCTGGCTGGATCATCAGAAGGAAGATGCAAACAGCAAGGATCAGGCTTGAAACGATATAGCCCGGGAAGTTCGGGTTCAGTCGCCCTTCGGCAAACATCCAGGCAATCACAACCGCAAAGGCGGGTTTGAGGAATTCTGACGGTTGCAGGTTGATCCCGGCAACATTGATCCAGCGTACCGCGCCCTTGATGTCTGATCCGATGAACGGGGTAATGATCAGCAAAAAGATCACGCCCAAAAACATGAAGGATGCCAGACGCCTGACCCATTTCACCGGTAACAGCGAAATGCCGAACATGCAGATCGTCGCCATGCCAAGAAAGACAAACTGGCGGGTGACAAAGTGGAAGCTGTCGACATTGATACGATCAGCAACCGGCGGACTTGCCGACATCACCAAAAGCGCGCCAATCCCCATCAAAAGGATGATGGCCGCCAACAGCCAGCGATCCACGGTCCACCACCAGATCCCCAGAACCGAGGTATCCGCACGGGAAAAGGCAATATGCGTGTTATGACCAAACAGGGACTTCATGCGCTTTCCTTCCCGGTCCGGTCACTATTCGCCAAGGCGGCATAAAGGTCGCGGAATGCATCGCCGCGCGCCTCAAAGCTTTTGAACTGGTCAAATGACGCACAGGCCGGGGTCAGCATCACCACCGGTTTGTCATCGCCACTCGCCTTGGCGTCCGCAAAGGCCGCCTTGGTTGCGACATCAAGGGTTTCGCATTCCTCCCATGGCAGGTCATTACCAAGGGTGTCGGCAAATTCATTCGTCGCAGCACCGATCAAGTAGGCTTTCTTGATATGGGGATAGTATTCCTGCAATCCCGCGATTCCGCCTTCCTTGGGTTTGCCACCCGCGATCCAGTAAATGTTTTTATAGGCCGAAAGCGCCTTTGCCGATGCTTCGGCATTGGTGGCCTTGCTGTCATTGACAAACACCACACCATCAATGCTGCCAAGCAGTTCCTGTCGATGGGCAAGACCCGGGAAGGACATGACGCCATCAATGATCCGGGTGGCATCCACACCCCGCGCACGGCACAGCCCATAGGCAAAGGCAATGTTTTGCCAGTTATGACGGCCAGGCATATGGGTGACGGTCGCAAGATCCAGAATACGGGTCTGCGCACCGGTCATGTCATCAATCAGCCAACCATCCGCATCAACATAGATGCCGTGATCGACCGGTTGTTTGACAGAAACTTCGATGATGTGACGACCGCCTTCGCGCGCCAGTTCAACCGCCATTTTGGCGCAGGGTTCGTCATCAACGGAAATGATTGCCCATTTCGGCCCTTTGGAACGTGCAAAGATCAGGTGTTTTGCCCCGATATAGCCATCCAGCCCGCCATGGCGATCCAGATGATCCGGGGTGATGTTCAACAGCGCACAGGCATCAAAGGCCGCATGTTCAAGCAGTTCGAGCTGATAGGATGACAGTTCAAGCACAAGGCAGTCATCGCGCGTTGACGGTTCAAGCCCAAGGGCCGCATTGCCAAGGTTGCCGCCAGCCTGCGTTTTAATCCCAGCCTGCCCGATAATGTGGGCGGTCAGTGCGGTGGTGGTCGACTTGCCGTTGGTGCCGGTGATGGCAAGTGTCGGCACATCAGGCTGTGCCGCACACAGCAACTCGACATCGCAAATGATCGGCTTGCCCGCACGGCGTGCCTTTTCGGCCGCCGGATGCGGGGTCGGGAAGGTGGACGGAATGCCCGGGCTGATCACCAGCATGTCGGGTTCAGACCAGTCACATTCCGCCAGATTGATCGGCGCAAGACCAAGTGGTTCGATCTGTTCACGTGATGATGCGGTGTCGTCCCACGCCCAGACAATTGCGCCTGCATTGATCAATGCTTTCACACTGGCCAGTCCGGATTTTCCCAGACCCAGAACCGCGATGGTTTTGCCGCGCAGATGTGAAAGATCAATCACGATGGGGTGTCCTTAACGAAGTTTCAGGGTCGCAAGACCAACCAGTGCGAGGATGACGGCAATGATCCAGAAGCGGATGACGATGGTTGCTTCCTGCCAGCCTTTTTTCTCGAAATGGTGGTGAAGCGGGGCCATGCGGAACACGCGTTTGCCGGTCAGTTTGTACGACCCGACCTGAATGATCACCGACAGGGTTTCCAGAACAAACAGACCACCAATGATGGCCAGAACCAGTTCGTGCTTGGTGACAACAGAAACCGCACCCAAAGCACCGCCAAGGGCGAGTGAGCCGGTGTCGCCCATGAACACCATCGCAGGCGGAGCGTTGTACCAGAGGAAGCCAAGGCCAGCACCGACAAGTGCGCCAAGGAAAATGGTCAATTCGCCCGAACCGGCAACGTAATGGACTTGCAGATATTCAGCGAACTGAACGTTACCGATCAGATAGGTGATCAGCGCAAAACTGGCCGCGGCAATCATCACCGGCACAATCGCCAGACCGTCAAGGCCATCGGTCAGGTTGACCGAGTTTGAGGCACCCACCATGACAAACATGGCAAACGGCACAAAGAACCAACCCAGATCCAGCAGGAAATTCTTGAAGAACGGGAAAGCAAGCGCTGTCGAAAGCGGATCGGCGGTATTGTAAGAAATCCACCAGGCGGCAAGGGCTGCGATGGAAAACTGCCCAAGAAGTTTAAGCTTGCCCGGAAGGCCCTTGGTGTTGCGCTTGGAAACCTTCAGGAAGTCGTCCAGAAAACCAAGGAAGCCATAGCCGATTGTGACCAGCAAAACAGCCCAGACATAAGGATTGGTCAGATCAGCCCAGAGCAGGGTGGCAATCGAGGTTGACAGCAACAGCAAAAGCCCGCCCATTGTCGGCGTGCCTTTTTTCGTCAGAAGGTGACTTTCGGGACCATCTTCACGGATCGGTTGGCCTTCGCTTTGTTTGGAACGCAACCAGTTGATCAGATGCGGACCGATCACAAAGGCAAGAATAAGCGACGTGATGATCGCACCGCCCGTGCGGAAGGTGATATACCGAAACAGGTTCAGTACCGGCATCTGATCAGCAAATTGATAAAGCAGATTATAGAGCATTGCTCTGGTCGTTCCTTTTGCGACTTACTCTGTTGCGGTTGTGGATTTTTCCACCACGCCACAGGATTTTAAGGCCGATACAATTTTCGAAACGTAAATGCCAAGCGACCCTTTGATCAAAACCACGTCGCCATCGCGCAAATCGGCCTTGATGGGCTCTATCGCGTCTTCGGCAGTTTCAAAGTGGCCGGCATTTCGTTCGGAAGGCAAAGTTTTGTCGAGTTCGGCCATCAGCGGTCCAACCGAATAAACCCGATCAATCTCAAGCGAGGTCAGCGGATGATAAAGATCGGCATGCATTTTGGTTGCACTGTCGCCGAGCTCGCGCATTTCACCCAGAACTGCGATTTTGCGACCGCCTTCGCCCGGTTTGGTCTGCGACAGGACCTTGATCCCGGCCATCATCGAAGTTGGGTTGGCGTTATAGGCATCATCAATCAGCGTAAAGGTACCCTCGCCCGACGGCAGCTTGACAGTGTGCGTCTCGCCACGTCCGGCAGGCGGGGTGACATCCGCCAGATCCTTCGACGCTTTGACAAGGTCTGCACCTATCGCATCAACACACCCAAGAACGGCAAGCGAGTTCAAAACCCAGTGTTCGCCGGGACAACCGATGAAGTATTCCAGATCCTGGCCACCGACGCGCGCGCGAACAGCGCTGCCATCGGTGACGATATTTGCTTCAAACAGGCGATAGTTTGATACGGCATCCGTGCCAAAGCACTTGATGTTGGAAAGGCCAAGTTCCTTGGCGCGCCGGGCCAGGGCAAAGTAATGCAGATTGTCACGGTTCAGGATGACGGTACCGTCGCCATCAAGGCCTTCAAAAATCTCGGCCTTGGCCATGGCGATTTCGGCTTCGTCCTTGAAGAACTCTGTATGCGCGCCCACCACAGTGGTGATCAACGCCACAGACGGCTTGACCATTTTGACAAGTGTGCTGATCTCGCCCGGATGGTTCATGCCGATTTCGAAAACACCAAACTTTGCATCAACCGGCAGGGTCGCCAAAGTAATCGGCACACCCCAGTGATTGTTGAAGCTGGCCGGGCTGGCATGGGTTTTACCCTGCTGGGACAGCACATATTTAAGCGCTTCCTTGGTGCCCGTCTTGCCGACGCTGCCGGTGATGGCAACGATCTTGGCTTTGCTGCGTTCACGTCCGGCAATTCCAAGTCGCTCAAGGGCGGCCATCGTGTCATCGACCAGAAGAACCTTGTCGGTATCGTCAATGCCATTGGCATCCGAGACCATGACGGCGTGCGCACCGGCATCAAGGGCGGCCTGCGCAAATTTCTGACCATCGAAATTCGGGCCCTTCAGGGCGATGAACAGATCACCTTTACTGACTTTACGGCTGTCAATCGAGATGCCGGTTACCGTCCAGTCGCCAGTGGTTTTGCCACCGGTTGCGGTTGCGGCATCCTGTGCGGTCCATAAAACAGCCTTCGTCATAACGTCACTTTCTTTTCGCTCAGACCATCACGGCCAAAGCGCCGTAACGGGAATTAAGGTCAGTTGCCGCCGACAAGGATGCTGCGGGCAACAGATGCATCATCGAATGGAAGAACCGTATCACCGACAATTTGGCCTCTTTCATGGCCTTTTCCGGCGATAATAAGGACATCGTTGCGCTGAAGGATGCCGATGCCCCGTTTGATGGCTTCGGCACGGTCACCAATCTCGACGGCACCTTCGCACTGTTCCTTGATTGCGGCACGAATGGTGGCCGGATCTTCGCTGCGCGGATTGTCATCGGTGATGATGGCAATATCGGCAAAGTCACGGGCAACCTGTCCCATCAATGGGCGTTTCCCGACGTCACGGTCTCCACCGGCCCCGAATACACAAACAAGTCGGCCTTTGCAATGCGGACGGACAGCCTTGATCACGGTTTCAAGCGCATCAGGCGTATGGGCGTAATCGACAAATACCGGGGCACCGAAGCCGGTTTTGCCAACCAGTTCAAGTCGGCCGCGGACACCTTCAAGCTTTTCAAGCGCAAGAACCGCCTGATCAAGGTCGGCACCCGATGCCACAACGATGGAAAGGGCTGCCAGCGCATTCATCACCTGGAAGCTGCCCATCAGCGGCAGGTGGATGTTGTATTCACCCTTGTTCGCAGCAAGGCGGATCTGGGTGCCGGTGCTGTCAGGCGTTGCCTTGACCAGTTTGATGTCATCTGCGTTCTGTCCATAGGACAGAACATTCACACCGCGCTTGGCGCAAAGTTTTTTCAGAAGGTCGAATTGTTCGACATCGGCATTCAGCACTGCCGTGCCATCGGCGACCAGAAGATCAGAGAACAGGCGGGCTTTGGCGGCAAAGTATTTTTCGAACGTGCCGTGATAATCCAGATGGTCGCGCGACAGGTTGGTAAAGGCGGCAACGGTGACCTTCACGCCATCAAGGCGATATTGATCAAGCCCGTGTGAACTGGCTTCCATCGCGACATGGGTCACGCCAATACCGCACATTTCATCAAGGCTCTGATGAAGTGCCACCGGATCTGGCGTTGTCAGCGAACCGGGAATTTTCGCGCCCGCTGCGCGAATGCCAAGGGTGCCGATGGATCCCGACATATTGCCAAGGATCGTCCAGAGCTGTTCGGTAAAGATCGCGGTCGATGTCTTGCCGTTGGTACCGGTGATCGCCGCGATGTTTGCGGGTTGCTGGCCATAGAAACGCGCAGCAAGCTGGGCATAACGCTTGCGCGGGTTTTCCACCGGGATCAACGGAACGGTGGGGGCTGCCTGTCTTGGCGTGCCATCCTTTGCAAGGATGGCTGCGGCACCAAGCTTGATCGCATCTTCAATATACTTGGACCCGTCATCACGCGCACCGGACAGGGCGGCAAACATATAGCCGTCCTTTACAGTGCGTGAGTCTGCTGTCAGGCCCGTGATATCCGGGTCCTGTCCTTCGGCATGTTTCAATGCCGCTTGATCACCTGCCATAAGCTCAGAAAGACGCAAGTTTGCGCTCCCCCTTGCGAAGTTCGATCTGCAGCGCTTGCTCAATCTCCGGCGCCTTCGCATTCGCCGGTTCAATGCCCAAAAGGGGAGCAATACGTGTCACAACCTTGCCAACTGCAGGGGCGGACACCCAACCTGCTGTGGCAAATCCATAAGTTTCTTTGGTGCCTTTGGGCTCGTCCAACGTCACCAGGACCACATATTTCGGGTCCTGCATCGGGAAGGCGGCGACAAAGGTCGACATGCGGGCGTTCTTGACGTAGCGCCCGTTCACGAGTTTTTCCGAAGTCCCGGTCTTCCCGCCAAGGAAGTAACCCGCTACTTCGGCCTTCTTGCCAGAACCTTCGGTAACGACCAGCCGCATCAGGCGACGCATCAGTTCCGAAGTTTTCTGGGAAAACACACGTTCGCCTGCCGGTGCACCATCCTGTTTGAGGATGGTCGCCGGGCGACGAATGCCACCATTGACGATGGTGGAGATGCCGCTGACAACCTGAAGCGGGGTAACGGCCAGACCATGACCAAACGAAATCGTCATGGTGTTAATCTCGCGCCACGGATTGGGCACAAGCGGTCCGCCGACTTCAGGAAGCTCGATCTGAGGCTTGTCGAGCATGCCCAGCTTTTTAAGGTACTTACGCTGGTTCTCGCCGCCAAAGGCCATTGCCATGCGCGCTGAGCCGATGTTTGAGCTGTGCACAAGAATTTCCGGCAGGGTCAGCCACCGGTTCTCGGCGTGATAGTCCCGAATTCTGAAGCCGCCAATGGCCAGCGGCTCCGTCGCGTCATAGACCGAGTTCAAGGTCGATGTGCCGGTTTCAAGGGCGATGGCCGTGTTAAACAGCTTGAACACCGAACCCATCTCGTAAACGCCAAGTGTTGGCCGGTTAAAGCGGGCATCAGCCGGTGCCTGACCCGGACGGTGCGGATCAAAGTTCGGAAGCGACGTCATCGCAACCACTTCGCCGGTATAGACGTCCATCACAAGGCCTGCCGCACCAACCGCGCTATAGGTTTCCATCGCGGTTTCGACTTCTTCGGCAAGCGCGTATTGCACCCGGGTATCAAGCGAAAGTTCCAGCGGACCGTTATTGATGCGCAGCTCGTTATCAAACTCGCGCTCAGCACCAGCAATGCCGTTATTGTCGATATCGGTGAAGCCTAGGGCGTGCGACAACAGACGTCCATGCGGATAGACGCGGCGTTCTTCACGTTGGAAATTCAGGCCGGGAATGCCCAGTGAATTGACTTCATATTGCTGCTCGGGCGTCAGGTTGCGGCGCAGCCAGACGAATGCCTTGCGCGAACTCAGGTGACGGATCAGCGTGTCGCGATCCAGATCGGGTAAAACCGTCAACAAAAGATCCGCCGATTCAACCGGGTCCTTGACCACACGGGCGTCAGCATAAAGCGAATTGGTCGGAAGATCGGTCGCCAGCAGCATGCCGTTGCGATCAACGATATCGGCGCGCTCGGTCTTGAGTTCACGGGTATCGGTGCCGGATGCGACGGCGGGTTCATTGCCCTGACGCAGAACCGATGCATCAACCAGACCATAGGTGATCCAGCAAAAACCGATGATGAACATCGCGCCGGTAATAAAGATACGGTTACGTGCTGTTTCAAGCGCAAGGCGCTCACGCTGATCCGGGCCCAGTTCCGGACGATCCCCGCGCAACCAGTAGGAAAAACGGGTCAGGCTCATTGTGCGCCCCCCGTTTCGGTGGCAACCGACGGCGCATCAATGATCATTGAATCCGCTGCCTCGTCATACATCAGATCACCCGGACGGGCGCGCGGTACCGGCATAAAGGCAACCGCCTCGCCAAACTTGTCGATACGATACTGATGCAGATCGGCGTCTTCGGGCAGATCGTTGATGCTGGCCATCTGCAGGACTTCAATCTGAGCCAGGCTCAGATACTGCTGGGACAGGCGCTCGATCCGTTCCGGATTGTTCAGGTAGCTCCATTCCGCCTGAAGCACATGGATGCTTTCCTGCTCGGCCAGAATGTCGGACTGGATTTCGGCGTAGCGCTTTTCAAGACGTTCGACCTGATGGCTGACCCAATAGGTGCCGGTGCCGATCAGGATGGTCATGATGAGGCCGATGATGGTTACCGCACGGGTCATTTGCGACCTCCTTGCGGTGATGCCGGTTGCTCGTTACGTGCAACGGCGCGCAACTTTGCCGAACGTGCGCGCGGGTTGGCGCGAATTTCATCTTTCTGACCGGTGACAGCCTTGCGCGTGATCGCCGTAAAGGTCGGGATGGCAACTTCTGGTTCGCCGGGCAGGCGGCGTGACATCTTGTTCGGATCGCCTGAGCGTTCCTTCATGAAGGTCTTGACCTGCCGATCCTCAAGCGAGTGGAAGGTTACAACCACCAGACGGCCGCCCGGTTTCAGCAATGTCTCGGCGGCATCCATGGCGCGTTCAAGTTCGCCAAGCTCGTCATTCACATAGATGCGCAAGGCCTGGAAGGTGCGGGTCGCCGGATCAATTCCGTCCTTGGACTTGCGCACGACAGAACGTACCGCACGCGCCAGTTGGGATGTGGTGGTAAAGGGTTCCTCTGCACGCATCTCGATAATCTTGCGTGCGACCTTGCGCGATGCGCGTTCCTCGCCATAGCGATAAACGACATTGGCGATGTCTTCTTCTTCGGCGGTATTGACGAAGTCGGCCGCCGTCGGCCCGGACATGGACATGCGCATGTCAAGCGGGCCGTCTTCGCGGAATGAAAATCCGCGATCCGCCTGATCAAGCTGCATGGATGAA
>NZ_DBGS01000075.1:56620-56795 GCF_002295455.1 Thalassospira sp. UBA848
CTGTGCACCTGCCGCCGGGAGAAGTTTGGCCATATCGCCAAAGCAGCCCTCGACCATATGGAAGCGGCCGTCATATTCGGCTTCAAGCTTTTTGCCGGTGGCAACAGCGGTCGGGTCGCGGTCGATGCCGTAAAGTTCGCAATTGGCAGAGTCAAGAATGGCGCGGGAGTAACCG
>NZ_DBGS01000075.1:56887-60041 GCF_002295455.1 Thalassospira sp. UBA848
GCCTGATCAAGCTGCATGGATGAAACACCGATATCAAGAACGATGCCATCGACCTGTTCTGGACCTGCTTCGGGGATAAGGCTACCCATATCGCCAAAGCATCCCTCGACCATGTGGAAGCGACCGTCATATTCGGCTTCAAGCTGTTTGCCTGTGGCAACGGCGGTTGGATCGCGGTCGATGCCGTAAAGCTCGCAATTGGCAGAATCAAGAATGGCGCGGGAGTAACCGCCTGCGCCAAAGGTGCCGTCAACCATGATCTCGCCGTCACGCGGTGCAAGGGATTCTAGTACCTCGCGTAGCAGGACCGGCTTATGTGGACGGTCTTCGGTGGCAAAGCTCAGGTCCTTGTCGCTCATGATGCGTCCTCCTCATCCGCGGTGCCGGGACGTGCACCTTTGGGGAGTTCGGACATCGGTTTGAGCTTTAATGTCGCACCACGGTTGAGCGTGCGGGTCCGGCTGGCTTCTTGCAGGGGTTTGAAGATGTCAGGGTTCCACAGGCGGAAGGTGCGACCACGGCCGACAAAGGCGACCTGGTCTTCGATACGGGCGAATTCGATCAGTTCTGCAGGCAGAATGATGCGGCCTTCGCCGTCGTAAGGAAGCATATGCGAGGAGCCAAGGATGGTGTCTGCCAGATCGTCGGCCTCGTCAGAGAACATGTCGAGTTCATCAAGCGATGCGGCAATGCGCTCCATATGGCTGTGGCTACAGCCTTCAAGCGCGCTTTCCTTGTGGGATTGATACAGATAGATGCCGGCGAATTCTTCTTGGTCAAGGGCCGCACGGAACCGCTTGGGGACGGATACGCGCCCCTTCCGGTCCAGCTTGTGAATGTGCGTCCCTGTGAACAGCACGTCGCCATTCCCCTGATCAAAAATCCGATCTCAAACCTCGGGCCCTGATGGGCTGTCTTGCGACTGTGTGATGTCTGAAATGGATATGCCCCGCATGGCACGGAATTTGTGCCTCTTTATGGGGTACCATGGGAAATGATGGGGGTCAATGGGATTTGATGGGCCAATACGTGATGTTTTGGCGCTTCCCGAGGGTTTCTGCGGTATATGCAGAAAGGCTGAATTCGGTCAAAAATCGCGGAAAATCAGCATGGTTCCATTATGTGCCCATAAAATCCCAAACTCGTTCCATGGGGTCCCATGGGAAGACCATTGAAAAACCGGAATTCGGGTTTTTATGGATCAGATTTGGCATCGGGTTTTGATGGAGTGCCGAAGACAGTTTGCGATTTGATGTCCAATCGGGTTTGATGCGCGGGCAAACTCCTGCAAAATGTCAAAATGATCTTTGATGGTCTTTTTGATCAATTTGATCGGCCATCAGGGTTGAATATGGCCCCGAACGGGGCAGGATCATCTGGCGCGGGGCAGCGTCAGTGAAACGAAGGAAGCGATTGTTGCGGATAAAAGCTGCCATTCTATTAATGGGTTGCGCATTCTCCGGTGCGTTTTTCCTGCCCGGGCTTGGTGCTGTTTCTGGCGGGACGGCGTTTGCGCAAGGCTTGCCCCTTGATCCGGCCGGTGGCGGATCAAATTCGCCAGAAGTCTCATCGCCGCAGATGCGCGAATTGCTGCCCTTGATTATGAAACAACTGCAAAACAATCCGGAACTGATGTCGCAATTCGGTTTGGGCGGACTTTCAGGGCTGAATGGTCTTGATGGGGGCGGTTCCAGCACAGGTATGCCTGGTGTGCCCGGTATGTCAGCTGACGGTGCTGCCAATATCCCCGGACTGAGCGAAGCAATTGCAAAGGCCCTTGCCCAGCAAAATGGTGGAACGGGTGTTGCACCGTCCGGCATCCCTGAACAGGTCAGGGTGTATCGCGAACAGTATCATCCAATTGATATTGATCAGGATGGCCGTATCAGTCCAGACGAAGCCGCTGCCTATGCAAGCTGGATGTTTAGGCGCCGTGACATTAACGGCGACAATGTGCTTGTCGCACGCGAATTTGCCGCGGTTGAAAAACTGCCCGGTTCTGCAGAAGCCAATCGCCAAAGACTGCGTACCGAAAGCCGCCGACTGGATTTATTGTTTCCCGATTACGACGCGGACGGGGACAAGATGGTCACCAAGGAAGAGTTTATGGCAAAAGCGCGCACGACTTATGATGAAAAGCGTGGAAACGATCAGGATATCGACCCGTTTTCCTTTCAGACAGTGTTGCCGTTTTAGGCGTGATTTCGTCTGAAACGCATTCATCGCATGACAAGCAAGACATAAACTGGCATCCGATATAGTCGGTAAGCCGGAAATGACGGAGAGGCTCATGGACACCAACGAATTTTTTGCTCCGGTGCGCGCGACGACTGACGACACCAACACAGCAACTCCGATCGAAACGCAGTCCTCTGCCAGTGTTGATGCCGGTGAAGTTACGTCTGCCAAGCCTACGGGAGGCAAGGCTGATCGTCTTCCGGTCTGGGTCGATTTGCATTCTCCGACACCCGAAGAAATTCACGAGATTGAAGAACGATTTGGCATTGAGATGCCAACCCGTGAAGAAATGCAGGAAATTGAGCTGTCATCGCGCCTGTATGAAGAGGACGGGGCACTGTTCATGACCGTTTCGGTTCTGACCAAGGCAACCACCGATGCGCCGCAGACGACCGCTGTTACCTTCATTTTGGTCAAGAAAACCCTGATAACGGTGCGATATGCTGATCCGGTGCCATTCAAGACCTTCATCCGCCGGGTAAAGCGCAGCCCGTCGCTTGCCAATAGCGCAGAGACGGTTTTGTTTGGTCTGCTCGAACAGATTGTTGATCGTCTTGCTGATTTGATGGAGCAGACCACGATTGATCTTGAAAAACTGTCCAATCAGGTCTTTGCCAGTCCCGAAGATCAAGATTCTGATGGTGATCATCGCGAAACCCTGCGTCAGATTGGACGTACCGGCAACCTGTCGGGCAAGGCCAAGGACAGTCTTTTGAACCTGCATCGTCTGGGCTTGTTCCTTTCAACACAGGCGCGACTAAAAAAGGACGCCAAGGCGCGTCTCAAGATCCTGTCGCGTGATATTGTCTCGATCACCGAGCACGCCAATTTTATCGCCAACAAGGTAACCTTCCTGCTTGATGCGACACTTGGCATGATCAGTCTCGAGCAGAACAACATCATCAAGATCTTCTCG